>JAYUPZ010000448.1:0-6978 GCA_043759805.1 Myxococcales bacterium
GCGAAGAAACGGGTTGCAATGCGTCTATCGCGTCTGGCACTGGCTCTTCGGGATCCTCGATCGGTGCACCGTCGACGGACGCTTCCTCGTCGTCCAGGTGGTCGTCGGGTTCCTCGATTGGCTCGACGTCACGCGTGGCAGTGCCTCCACTGCATCCACCGACAACCAGGGCTAGCCCCATCGACATCAGCCGGTATTTTGCTGTCACGGTTTCAAGGTCACCGGCACGGGAAGATCCGGTTCATTTCCCAGCGGCGGCTCGCTCAGCGACTCCGGTGTGGTGGGTTTTTCGACATTTTCCCCTGTCCGGGTTGGAATGGCTGACAAGGGAAACTGCGCCATGGGTAAGAAGAAACGCAACACAAAATCTGAAGCGGGCCGAGAAGACTCGAAATTGGAATCCGTCCCGCCGTCTCCGTCCGATCGCCGCCAACATTCGCGCGGAATGCCGCAAGATCTCCAGGTCGACATGTACGTCGAGGATGATCTGCACACCGGCTCCGCCCGCAATCTCAGCGAGGGTGGTCTTTTCATTCAGGGCGGGCCCTCGGTTGCTGTTGGAGACGAAATCATCGTTTCGATCCAACCGACCCGAGACGAACCCGTCTATCTATTGCGTGCCGAAGTCCGCGATGTTCAGAATGAAGGTCAGGCCGCAGGTATGGGAGTCCGATTCATAGAACCGGAAAGCGATCTCGTGAAAGCCTGTCGATTGGCTGTCTCGTAGGCTTGACAGAGGGGGGGAAGACGAGCATAAATAAGACCAGTGGCTTAGCCACCGGTCCAAAGCAGCGGTTTAAAAGGATGCATAAATGACCCAACCAACGGCCCTTGAAGTTTCGAAGATGCTCGATCATTCGTTGCTGAACCCCGCCCTGACGGAGGCACAGCTGGTCGAGGGTTGCGCCATCGCACGCGAGTTCAATGCCGCGACCGCCATGGTGTTGCCGTACTTCCTACCCATCTCGGTCGATCTACTGGCAGGCTCGTCGGTCGTGCCGAGTACCGTCGTTGGATTCCCGCATGGCTCGAATACGACCGCCATCAAGGTGGCCGAAGCGAAGGAGGCCCTTGTTGCCGGCGCGGTCGAGCTCGACATGGTGGTGAACATCAGCAAGGTCCGCAACCACGACTGGTCGTACGTTCAGGCCGACATCAAGGCGGTCAACGACATTACCCACGCACACAAGGCCAAGCTCAAGGTGATCTTCGAGAACGCCTATCTGACCGACGAAGAGAAGATCAAACTTTGTGAGCTCTGTGCCACCCTCAACGTTGACTGGGTAAAGACCTCCACCGGCTACGCACCCACGGGTGCCACCGAGGCGGACATCATCTTGATGCGCAAACACACGCCCGCTCACATCCAGATCAAGGCCGCAGGTGGCGTGCGCACCCTGGATGCTGTGCTACGTATGCGTGAACTTGGATGCTCGCGCGTTGGTGCAACGGCGACAAAAGCCATCATGGATGAATTCCGCACACGATTTGGCGCGACGCCCTAGACGGGTTTCTCGCTGCGGCTCACGAACCTTGCAGATTTGTCGCCCGCAGATATCTTGGCGGCATCATGAATATCCGCTCGCTCCTTCTCGCTGTGTCCTTGACCGCTTGCGCTTCGTCGACTGCAACCAAAGGCACCGACAAGGCAGCCGTCGGCGCAGGTGCTGTCTGCGCCGATCCTTCGCCGCGCACAATCGAGAATCCCGCGACGATGACAGCGTTGTTGTCACACATTCCGGACAAGGCCGTCGTCGGAATCATCGTGGGGCCACAGACCATGAGTTCCGGCATGCCGCTCCTTGAGGATGCGTCGGTCAAGGAAGCCCTTGCCTACATCAAACGGCGCGAAGGCGTCGATGTTGCCGGCTTCGACGGCCTGGTGGGATTTGCCACGTCACTTGACGAAAAGAACCCATCGGCAGCCGTTTTTGTGCGCTTGCCCATCACCCGCGTTTTGAAAGGTACCACAGCCAAGACGATTTCTGGTGTTGCGATTGTTACTGTAGAAAAGGAACTCTTTGCTGCGACGCTGTCTGACGGTGTGTTGTTCGGAACGCTAATGGGCGTCGAGGCTGGCATCCGGGCGGCACGCGAGACAAACGCAGCGCTGGGTGCGAAGAGTGCCCTTTCTGGGCTGATTTCCCTGGTGAAAAATGGCGCTGGCGCTGCGCTCCAGGTGACGGCAGCCGCCGTGCCGGATCCGCAAATGGCCGGGATGGCGGCGATGTTCGGCATCCAATCTGCCAATCTGTCGTGGGATGGACTTGCGGCGCGCCTCGTCATCGAGGGCGATGCGGCAAAGTTGCCTCAGGTATCTGCGATGGTTCAGCTTGGCCTTGGACAGCTGGTACAAACAGCCGCCGCCGAACGCAAGAAGGCCGAGGCCGGTGACAGCACCACCGAGGGTGCCGTCGCGATCTGGGCTCACGGCAGTGCGGTTGATCTCGCAGCCAAATTGCAGCCGAGACAAGACGGCAACCGTCTCACGGTCGAGTACCGCCTGCCAGAATCGAGTGTGGCGAGACAATCCAGCATGGCCGTCGCGACGATGGGGATCCTGGCTGCCGTGGCCGTCCCGGCGTTTTCAAAATATATCGCGAAGTCCAAGACCGCTGAAGCCACCTCGAACCTGGAGGCGATCTCTTCGGCGTTGATGACCCAGCACATTGCCCTTCCGGCCAAACAACAAAAGCGGTTTCGCTTTCCCACGTCTGACTGGGTGCCGGCAGCTTCGTGTTGTGGCGAAACAAAGCAACAGTGTGATGGTGCGATCGCCTTTGCGGGTGAACCCTGGAAATCCCTCGAATTTTTGCCGACGGGCAAGCTGAACTACCAGTACCGTATCACGGGCAAGGGTGTGGGCAAGGGCGCCACCGTGCGCATTGAGGCGCGAGGCGACCTGAACTGCAATCAGGTGTTCTCGTCGTTCAACCTCGACGGATCAATCAAGAATGGACAAATACAGTTCGAGGCGATGCAGCGGGAGAACGAGACGGAATAAGAAAGGCAACTAAAGCCGACTTATTTCCCACAGAGTTTTGGCACGATCAGGTTTCGTGCATCATCCATGAACGAACCAAATCCGAGGCTACACACCTTCGCGAGAACTTTGAGATCCATCGCGTCTGCAAGGTTGTCGAGACGATCTATCGCTTTGTTTCCATCACCAATATCAAGGTTTTTTAACAAAGCTTTGGGGTCCGATGCTGCCTCTGGATCTCCCGGCCAACCAGATGCAGGACCGCGACCGAAAACTTTTTTGTACGACTGGGGGTCCGCAAGAAACCAGGCTTCCAATTTCTCAACACAAACTGCGGTAGCCTTTCCAAGCTTTGCATGCCGCAAAAGGTGTTCATTGACAGCGTTCCGATCGTCGAGCCGATCTTTTCGACCATCTCGATCCCACACCGCCACCACGAGTGCCTCTCCATTGGGAACCTTGCTAAAGGCAGCGAGTATTTTCCGGACGTGCGACGAATAATTTCCTTTGAAGCCCGGGAATGCCTGGGTGCTCGTCAACACAGTCCCAAGCACTTTGAAGGAAACGCGTTCGGGCGGAATCAATTGATCAAACGCCTGCTCGCTCATTCCGCTCAAGTCACGAAGCATGCGTCTGACGATATTAGGAAGTCCCAGCCGATCACTGGAACCCTCCACCCAAAGCTCAAGAGAAAACGTCATTCGCCTGCGCGTGCGACGGATCTAAAAAACTCGTCGCCATTGTTCGCCCAAAGTTCACCGGGACCTTGAAACTCAAGCAATCGTTGGATGTCTGGAGCACCGTTAAACGGCAAAACCTGGGTATAACCATCGTCGCCACGAACTACCACGCGAATCTCGCTCGGCTCGAAGTGCTGCAGCAACAAGGGCGAATGGGTGGTGACAATGACCTGGGCGGGCGGTCCCCCATGCCCACCGGTTGTGAGCGTCCGCAACAAGGTACAGATTTGTTTCAAGAGTCCGGGGTGAACACCAGTCTCGGGTTCCTCGATCAAGAGCACGGGCTTTTCGCCTGCTTCGTTGGCAATCAAGAGGAACGCGAGGAACAGTAGCACGCCATCGGAAACAGATTTCGCGGGAATCGAAAAATCGCGTTTGGAACGAATGCTCAACTCAAAACAGGGTTTCACCACCGGCGATCCTGACGGACCCGCGAACGCACGTGATGTACGAGGTGCGTGAATGCGGCCCACGTGAGGCATAACCGCCGACAACTCCTTCTCAATCTTTTTCGCCAAGTCGCCGTTGGTCAACAACAGTTCGGCCCAATATCCGGCCAATCCCTTCCCGTCCTCCTCCAGTTGTGAAACGGGATCATCAACTGGAACGGGCGAGCGTAGAGACGACGGAACCAATTGGTAGCGCTTTAAACGGGGGATCACAGCTCCCAAGCGTTTGCAGTATTCCTCCCATTGGCCCCGCTGTAGTTGGACACTGGGGTCAGAGAAACTCGTGAACGCCAGTGCAGTGGGATAAGCAACTATGGGAACCCCTTGCGGTTGACCATAACTGCCCTCTATCGTTTGCGTCAGCGATAGGATCAACTCGAGCTGCTGGCGTGCCTCCTCAGACCGATGAAAACCGTAATTACCTTCAGCTGCCAGATATTCCCTGACGACACCTGGACCACGAGCACTGAAGCCGACAGACGTGTCGTACCTAAACCGTCCCGACGCGATGTTATTCAACGCTATGGTAAATGGGCTTCCGTTCCCGTCAGTCGTGATTGACTCGAAATCAATCATGCTGTTGAAAAGGCTGCTCCATCCTTCCGGCCCGCGCAGATGAGTTCCTTTCTGCGTCGCCTTGCCCAGCGCATCTAACGCCCGCAGAATTGTGGTTTTGCCTGAATCATTCGGTCCGATCAAAACCGTCAAGGGCTCGAGATCGAGCGAAACATCCCGTAAGCAACCGAAGTTGCTTATCCTCAGACTCCGGATTGGATGGGAAGCACTCACGGCGAGTGTTCATCGTATCGCATTTGCATTTCAAACGAGAACACCGGACGTATCTTTTCAGAAAGAGCAGGGTGAAATTTTCTCTTTTGACCTTGTCGCAAGGTCTCCGCCACTCCCCCTACAGCCCCACGACGTCATCCCGAACGACGGCTGCTGCCTTTGCTGCGGCCTTCGCACGACGGCGCTTACGCAGGATTCGATACAACAAGAATCCTGCCACCAAGGCGACAACAGCGAGGATGCCGTGCTCGGTGTGTCGCGCCCACTGCAAGACCGCATCAAAGCGATCCCCGAAGTGCCAGGCCAGGTAGACGAGCGCCGGCACCGACAACAACGCGGCCAACCCGTCGTAGATGATGAACGTCGCCGGCCTCACCCGAAGCGTTCCTGCCGACAGGAACACGGAAAACCGGAGACCCGGCAAGAAGCGCGCGATGAACACCACCTTGCTGCCGAACTTTCGGAAATAGGCGCGGACCCGCAGCTGTTTTCTTGGCTTGAAGTGGCGGCGGGCAAACTCGCTGCGGATGAGGCGGTGCCCGAAAAACCAGCCCGCTCCAAACGCCAGGGTATCGCCGAGCAAGACGGTGACAAAGCAAACCAGGAACACCTGGTGCACGTTGACGATGCCCTTGTGGGCCAGGTAACCGGCCGTCAGAAGCGTTATATCCTCGGGGATCGGCAACCCGAGTCCACACAACAGGAGGATGCCACCCAGTGCGGCATACACAGAGGCGGGAGACAGGCTCGTCAGATACTCAAGCAGCCACTCCATTGGCGATGGATGAACACCCCTTAACACGGATAAGCGTGTATTGACACGACCCACACCGATGCTTAGGGTGAGTTTCGATGCGAAACGTTCTCACGGCTCCGTTTTTGGCCATCCTGGCTGTGGTTTCCTTCACCGCTTGCCAGCCGGACTACCCGACCTGCGAAACGGACAAGGACTGCAAAGCCAAAGGTGAATTTTGCGTCGATCGCAAATGCCAGCAGTGCCGGGCATCCACCGATTGCAAGACCGGATTCGAGTGCAACTCCGGAAAATGTTCTGCAATTGCAGGCTATTGTACCGACAATGCGCAATGCCCCACCGGCCAGATGTGCATTGCCAATCGTTGCAGCGCCTGTAGCGCCGACGGTCAGTGCCCCTCGGGCCAACGCTGCATGGCCGGCCGCTGCGGCGAGGCCGAATGCACAAGCGACGACGACTGCCCCCAGGACAAGGACTGCGTGGAAGGACGCTGCATCTCCATCGCCGCCCCACCGGCATCCGGCGCGCCTTGCTCACTTACGCCCGTTTATTTTGACTTCAACGACTCCGGTTTGACCGAAGCTTCGCGCAACGCACTGACCGCAAACATCACATGCCTCAAGAAGGCCGATCGTCCCATCAGCCTCGTCGGACACGCCGACCCGCGCGGCACCGATGAGTACAACCTCGCGCTCTCGGATCGCCGTTCGCAATCGGTGAAGACCTACCTTGAACGACTCGGCATACCGGGTGGCCGACTTCGCGCCTTGCCCCGCGGGGCACTGGATGCAACTGGAACCGACGACCAGAGCTGGCAGCGCGACCGACGCGTCGATCTCGAATGGCAATAGGTCTCATGACAAAGCGACCGATACTCACGATCGCCCTCGTTTCGCTGCTCGGTGCCGGATGTGCAACGACAGGCGATGTGCAGGCTGTTGCAACCCAGAACGCGCGACTGCGTGCCGATCTAAAAGCGATGGAAGATCGCTATGCAGATGCGACCAAGTCGATGGACGGTCTGCGCCAGGTGGTGGACGAAGCCAATGCGCTCTTGTCCCGCAACTCGGCTGACGTTGGCTCGAGGGTAGAGGAGCAGACACAGGAGATAGCGCTGCTGAAAGGCAAGCTCGAAGAAGCGCATCACGCCATCCAGACGCTCGAGAAGAAACTCGAAGAGCAGGCCAGTCAGGTCGTCGACCGCGTGACGGTGCTCGAACAAAACCAGCAGAAGATCGTCGACAAGGTTGCGCCCGCGATGCC
>JAYUPZ010000449.1:0-6968 GCA_043759805.1 Myxococcales bacterium
CCTCTCAACCCAGGGGAGGTACGGGAAGGCAATCCTCAAGTGCGATTGGCCCCGCTCAACGAGTCTCCCGACAAGGGTATGGCAACGGGCCTCTGGGACTGTACGGCCGGTAGATTTCGCTGTTTTTTTCTTTGCGACGAGGTGGTGCACATCCTGGAGGGGGACGTCATCGTCACCGCTGGCCCGTTGGTTCAACACCTTCGAGTGGGCGACGTCGCCTACTTTCCGATCGGGACCGACACCGAATGGAACGTGAGCCACTACGTAAAGAAGCTTTATTTCCAGCGCGATCCCACGCCGATCGTCAACAGTATTCTGCGGATGTAACTGTTGGTCGTTGCGTCAGTTCGCCGGCATCGGCACGCTTCGCCAAAATCCGGCGGATGTGCCCGTGAGTTGATGATAATGGGGCACAAGGCCAACGCCGGCGCTCGAGAACACCATGTTGCCCAAGACGGTCTCGGCCATGGGTCCCGATCCCGGCATTTCGCTCCACGTGAGACCGCCGTCCTCGGTCCGAAATAACACCTTCGTTTGCACTCCAAAAAAGCTAGTCCGAATCATCAATGCAAGACCCGTTTTCGAATCGGCAAAAGCCGATGGATCGAGATAATCCATGTCCGTCATCCCCGCGACCGCCACCTTTGCCCATGTGCGGCCTTGATCGGTGCTTCGCAGAAGGCTGCCATACGTTCCCGCCACGAAGGTCTTACCTTCGACGAACTGAATCATGCCCACGTAAGGAATGACCTTGTCATTCGTGTCACGCACCCCGGCAGATACCCACGAACCCCCGCCATCGGTCGATACCCACATGGAATTAGTGCCGCCTGATCCCAATACAAGCCCTTTGCGGTCGGTGGCAAATCTAGAAATGTACTCGCTGCCGGCGCGCGCGCTCCCACTCCGCCAGGTCTTTCCTCCGTCAGCGCTGCGTAGAGTTGTGCTTCCGTCACCGACGAGCAATATGGTATTCGGGCCTACGTAGCCGAGCGTCATTCCCCCAACGGTCGACGGAACTCGCTCGGGGTCGAGGGCGACAATCCAATTCAACCCAGAGTCCGAGGTCGTTAGGAGGCAATTGCCCGAGGCGACACCGTGGCGCGCGTCGCCGAACGCCACTTGGGTTAAGCCACACAACGCACCGGCGTTGGCTGGCAGTACGACCTCCGACCATGACAAGCCCGCATCTGTCGAACGAAACATAGCCGTCGTGCAGATACCAGCAATATTACCATCGGGGCATTTACGGCCGACGGCAACTGCCACCGAATCGCTCGCGAATGCCACACTTCTCACGAATAGGCCTCCGCCTTGATTCGCCGCTGGCGCCCAGGTTAACCCCGCGCCAACGATGGTGCGGTTGGTGGGAACCACACGCCCAAGCTCGAAAGGCAAAATCGTCGATAGAGATGCCAAAGGAACATCGACGAAGTAGGCGAAGAAGTTCGGTCGGGACGTCAAACTGTCCACGACATCGCCAGCACTGGCGGCCGTCCACGGCACGGTGAACTCCAACTGACCGGCTTGTGCTGTCGCGCTGGCAACCAACTGTGCTCCCGTTGGCGTGTCGTGAGTCAGTCGATAAATGCGAACCTCCTTCAAGTTGTATCCCACGCCGGGGAACTCCAAATTCGCAGGGTTGAGCGTCACTTTGAAATTCAGGACATCTCCGGCAACGAATCTTTCCCGGTCGACGCTGATGGCACTGGCTTGAGGCGATCGAGCCAATGGGATCTCCACCTTTGCCGCAAGGTCGACCGCCTTGCCGGTGAGGAAGAATGTTTCAATGGCGCTCTCGATCGTTTCCCCTGGACCGGCGGCGAGCTTGAACTTCAATTCGTATTCGCTGTTGTAGATGTCGTCCAAAGCCAGGTCGTACAGCGTGCCTGTCTTGAGTTCGAGTTCGGGGCCGGCCTCAAGCTTGATGATGCTCCAGCTGGCCAATGCAGCCGTACCCAGGTTGCCAATGCTGAGGTCCAGTCCCGAGCCAAAGCCGAAGAACAAGGCGGCCTTCCCACGGATGCCCGCGTCGGTAGGAAAGGTGGCTGTCCTCGACACGGTGTGAGTGACATCAAATTTTTTAAAGCTTTCGATAGAGTCGCTACCTTCAACCATTCGCAACCCAAGCTTCACGCTCGCCTGAAGGTTGCCTTCAATGCCGAAGGTAAACGCACCTGCGCTCACCACGCCTGCCAGCTGCGACGTGAACCGCAAAGGAAGGCTCGGGGCAACGATGATGGAAGCGAAACCTGCAACTGGCACCGTCACCCGACCCAACTTGAGTTCGCATGTGATTGAAGCTGCAACCGTAGCACCCAGTCGAAAGACAGCCTTCGCCTTGGCTTCGATCGTCCCCTCTGCAATGGTTTCGCTGGCCACACGTTGGCCGGCCACAATCCTGTCGATGATTGAGAACCCAACTTGTGGCGGCATCAACACCGCCTCGAACTCGCCCGTGAACGGTGTGAGATCAGCTTCGCTCTTGCATTCAAACGCGCCCAACATTTTGCTGCTGGCTGCGATGAGGCGCGGTGTGGTTGAGGTCGACTTCGCAATCGGATCGTCGGTATGGAACTGCAGTTCTGGGGCCGAAAACTGAGAGGGATCCGCCATTTGCGCCTTCGGAGCCTCGGGCTGCAACAGCACGTGCTGGGGCGAATACTGAAGGTTGATCGAGAGATCTTGAACAATCTCTGTAGCCGGTGTCAGTCGGAGGTCGACCTCGGTGTTCCCACCGGCCGGTCTGACGGCCAGCACACGGCCAGCGATCGGCGTGGCACCGGTGCCGATCAGCATCGAGCCCACCGCAATAGGCGGCGTCCCTTGCAACGTGAAGCGAATCTCATTCGCACCGGGTGTCATGGACGACAGGCGAACGGGAGGAAAAATGACCTGCTCGTCACGGATCGGAATAACGCCGTCCTTCAGGCGGACTGCGAGGGCGGAAACAGGTGTCGCCACAATGTTGCCGACGCGCACGTAAATCAATGCAGAACCCGTCGTACCGACAGCGCTAAGGACCCCATCGACACTCGCGGCAATCTCTGTGATACGAGATGACTCGAAGGTCGGTGGCAGGATAGGAACCTCGATCCCATTCGCATCGAATCCGCGTACTTTCAAAGTGGCGGTCTCCTGGGCACTCGTCAACACCACCGCTGCGGGCGTGACTTGAAGGCGATGCAGTGGTCCCTGCCCATGCACGATTGGTTTCTTGTCACCATCGTCGCTGCAGCCGGCCAGGGTGAGTGCGAAGACGACACTTGAAAGCGCGAACACCCACCTAAGCGACATTGTTTCTCTCCAATTAACCGGACGTAGCACAGTAAGCACAGTGGTCGCCTTCTACCGTGCGCTGCGTTATGTGTCAATGCGCTTTCCTTTCCGTAGGCAGACGTTGCCTAAGTTGAACCAGACGCTCGAAAGGATCGTGGCCGAGCTGCGCCAGGCGTTTGCTGACATTCCGCAAGTTGAAGTGATCCGGCTTGAGCTTGGCCGACAGCTCGTCCCATTCGAGCGGCACTGCGATCGGTGCGTTTTCGCGGGCACGGGTAGAGTACGGCGCGATGAATGTGGCGCCGCGCGCGTTGCGTAAGTAGTCGATGAATGTCTTACCCTTGCGCTTGGCCTTCGATTGGGTCGCCAGATAGAGAGACGGAGATTGTGCGGCCATCGCAGACGCAATACGGTTCGTAAAGTCTTTGGCCTCCTCCCATGTGAGGTCGGGCGAGACTGGCACGCAAACATGCAAGCCTTTGCCTCCGGTCGTCTTTACGAAGGTTTCGAGATTGGCTTGCTCGAAGACTTTACGCAGGGCCTGCGCGCCGTCGATCACTGCCTGGTAACCGACGGCTTCGTCTGGATCCAGGTCGAACACCAAAAGGTCCGGATGCTCGAAGTCGTCAGCGCGCGATCCCCACGTGTGAATCTCAAGCGCGCCGAGCTGCACCAAACCGAACAAACCGATCCGGTCGTCGATCACACTGTAAAGCGCTTTGCCTTCGCCCCCGCGAATCGAAATTGAACGGATCCCCGGCGGCATAGTTGCGGATGGATGCTTTTGAAAGAAGCAGGGTTTGCCGAAACCGCGAGGACAGCGCACCAAAGTCAGCGGCCGATTTGCGACGTGGGGTAGCATGCGATCGGCCACGAGCCCGTAGTAGTCGAGCACTTCTTGCTTGGTTATGCGCTGCTCGGGCCAAAGCACCTTTTCCGGATGGGTAATAACGTAGCCGTGTGCGGGTCCCGTTCGCTTGGGAGCTGCCGCGATGGCGGCCGTGGACTTGGTTAGTGTCGTCACCGTCGATGCCGCCACCAGTACAGCAGGCCAAAAGCCACCAAGGCCGTGCGCACTGGATGACGTGTAACCTTGCTTTCGAGAACGTCGATGCGGTCACCGAGCAGCAACAGCATCCAACGGCTGGCGTTGTGCTCCGGTATCTTGTACGCGCTACGACGAATCATGCCGGACAACAGCCGAGGTTCAACGCTGGCGCCATAAACAGGTGTGATTCTCGCCTTAACATTGATGCGTGCCTCCACGCCCATAAGGACCTCTCCCCCGCCGTGTTGCGATTCGATCGGTCGACCCGCCACGGAGGGATATGGCGCGGGATTTGGACGTATCATAGGAACCCCCGGGCGCCGCGAAACGTCAGCATCAACTGCCATAGGGCGTCCCGATGTTGGCAAACAATAGTTTCTTTCCATTTTTCCTCTCGATCTCAGATACCGTTAGGAAGCAAAATTGGTTTTATACAGTTCTCTTTTTTGTCGTTGAAGATATGGTAAACATCCTCGACCTCTTCCAACGTACCTCGGTGCGTGATGATGGCCTTGGGGTCAACGTGTCCGTCCCGCACAAGCTGCAATAGGTGCGGCATGTAGCGCTTGACGTGGCACTGATTCATCCGCAGCGTTAGACCCTTGTTCATCGCAGTGCCTATCGGAACAAGGTTCCAAGGCGGACCGTAAACCCCCACGATAGAGACATGGCCGGCCTTACGCGCACTATCGATGGCCCAGTCAAGCGCCGTTGCAGCGCCCGCTTGCAACATCATGACCTTACCCGTGAAGCTTTGAAGGTTTGATCCCGAAGCGTCCAGGCCGACGGCATCAATACACACATCTGCGCCGCGTCCATCTGTGAGTTTTTTCAGATGAACCACGATATCGTCGACCTGCTCGTAGTTCACTGTCTCGCATCCTGTGAATGCAGCAGCAAAAGCCAACCGGTAATCCAATCGGTCGACGACGATCACGCGACCTGCCCCCATGAGGAACGCCGATTTTGTAGCGAACAAGCCTACCGGTCCTGCGCCAAAACAGATGACCGTGTCCCCCGCCTGAATCGATCCCATTTCGGCCGCCATGTACCCGGTTGGAAACGCGTCGGTGAGAAGTAGAACGTCTTCATCGTGCATATCGTTGGGAATCTTCATTGGCCCCACGTCGGCAAATGGCACCCGCACGTATTGTGCCTGCCCGCCATCGTAGCCACCGGTCGTATGGCTGTACCCGAAGACCCCGGATGCCACGGTGGCGCTGGGGTTGGTCAATTCACAGTTACCGAACAACCACCGCTGACAGTAAAAGCAACGCCCACACGAGATGTTGAATGGCACCATGATGCGGTCTCCTGCCGCCAACGTTTCAACCGAACTGCCGACGCTTTCAACCACCCCGGTGAATTCGTGGCCAAACGTGCTTCCTACCCTCGTATCCGGAACCATACCGTGATACAAATGCAGGTCGGAGCCACAAACCGCGCTTCGAGTAACCCGCAGGATAACGTCGTTCGGATGGAGGATCTTGGGATCCGGTTTTTTCGTGGCCTTAACTTTTTTCGGTCCGTGATACGTCATCGCTAACATGGTGGCGTCCTTTCGCGACTGGCTCTCACCGATGCTGAGTGCAAATACAGTGCCACCCGAAGATCCTCCGGGGTCGCGGTCAGACTATCAAGATCTGTGGGCGTCGGTCGGGGACTTGCTGGCGACCCGACGGTCCGCTTCGCGGGCGGCCTCTTCGAGTTGTTCCCGTGTGACATTTGGGGAACGGTGGTCACGTTTTTGACCCATCTGGCCGGCTGGCGTGCGGCCTAACTCGCGTTCTATCGCGTGTCGTTCTCGTTCCCTTTCGGCTGCTTTCGCGGTGGGGGCTGCATCCGTTCCTGAGCTTGCTGGTTTGCGATTCAAGACGTTTTCTGGTTTTCGTTTTTGCATGTTGTTCCTCGCATTGCGTACCAGCAAGACCTGCGCCAGTTGAGGATCTCAAGATTGACCGGATTTCTGCCGATTTTCCGTCACGATGGAACGAGGGTGGCGGGGTTCGATGAGTCCGCAATGCCTGGGGATTGCGGCGACCTTCCTCGTGACGGTAACAGCAAATATTGCGTCAGCTACCGCCGCGAAGCTGCCCGAACCGCAGGCCCGTTTCAACCAACCGTGGCACGTCACGTCCTTCGCAAAGGATTCCGGGCTCAGCCAACGTTCGGTCAACGACATCGCGTTCGAACCCGATGGCACCGCCTGGATCGCCGCATCGGACGGCCTCTACCGTTACGACGGCTACCGCTGGAAGGCGTTCAGGGTCGAGGACGGACTCCCCAGCCAGAACGTACGCGCGCTCCTGCGAACTCGGAAAGGCGAGCTCTGGGTTGGCTTTGACAAGAATGCTGGCGTCTTCGACGGGCGCCGGTTCGATCCGCGGGGAGCGGACATAGGACTCGCCGGCAGCAGCGTGAAGAAAATCGCCGAGGATCCCGATGGCACGTTGTGGTTTTGGAGTGATCTTTTTCTTGAGCAGTCAACCCGGGGCGGCATTACGTCCTACCGGGATGGGAAATGGCGCGGGTATCACGTGGAGGATGGCCTGCCGCACGAAAAGGTCCGCTCCTATTTTCGGGATTCGGGGGGGCGGCAATTCGCGCTGACCAAGGGCGGCATGGCACAGAAGGAAGGGGA
>JAYUPZ010000450.1:0-3308 GCA_043759805.1 Myxococcales bacterium
GCGTCGCGGCGGAAAACTACTGGGACGAGGTCTTTGCGGGTCGCGCCTTGACCGGAACCCAGCCCACCTACCCCGGTGGGAAGGCTTTTCTCTTTGAGGTTCCGGTGGGACAAATGCCGGCCAATTTGGAAGAACAGCTTTTCAGAATGCGGTTGTCCGGGTTGTTGCCGGTCATGGCGCATCCGGAACGCTATCGAGCGGTGCAGGAGGATTTTACGCGCGCTGAAAAACTGGGGCAACGTGCGGCGCTGCTGGTGGATCTGGCCGCGCTTGAAGGTGCGTTCGGCCGACCGCAGAAAAAAACCGCCCGTCGCCTGGTCGAGGAGGGTTTGGTTCACGCCGTCGCGACCGATCTGCATGCGCCCTCAGATGCCAAGGCTGTGGCAGGCGGCATTGATTGGCTGCGCAAACGGATGGGCGAATCGACAGTCACACGATTGCTGTCCGACAACCCACGCCGTATTCTGGCCGGCGAGTTGCCCTGAGCAACCCATCGCGGCCCCCATGAAGTCCTATTTGAAGATTTTTGGCTCACTCGGCGTCGGAGTGTTGTGCACTGTCCTTGTGGCGCGCGGTCTGGATGGCCCGGCGTTAAAAACCGCGTTCAGCAAACTTTCGCCCTCGGCCCTCGCCCTTTACGGTCTTACCCTGGCTGTGACCCATTTCTTCCGGGCGGTGCGATGGCGCTACTTGTTGCGAGCGATTGGTGTCGAGCTGTCCCAGGGTCGACTGCTGGCGATTTCATCGGTCGGGTTCATGGCGATTCTGGCTCTGCCTTTTCGCCTTGGAGAGTTCGTACGGCCCTACTTCGTGATTCGGCAACGGCAGGTGCGCATGAGCGAGGTTATCGGCACGGTGGCGGTCGAGCGGATCGTGGACGGACTTTTGGTCTCAAGCATCCTGGTTCTGACCTACATTCTGGCACCCGACGCCTTCGGTCAGCCGGTTGGCGTTCTGGGGGGCGTTCCGCTGCGGGGATTCGCCTGGTTGTCGCTTGGACTGTTTGCCGGTGCGACGGGGTTTCTTGTCGCGGCGCTGGTACTGCAAGAACGGGCGGTCGGGCTCTTTCTCACGATCTCGGGACTCAAACGGTTTGCACCCGAATTCGCGGCCCGAATCGGAGACCGGCTGTTGGCCTTGATCCGTGGTTTCCAAAGCCTGCGACAACCCCGAAACCTGTTGCCGTTTTTGGCGCAATCCATTGTTTATTGGGGGAGCAACGGGCTCGGGATGTGGTTGCTGGCCCGATCGATGGGTTTTCCTCTGACGCCCACCGCAGCCTTCGCCGCGATGGCATTTACCGGGGTGGTCATTTCTTTGCCGAACTCACCCGGCCTTGTGGGTCAGTTTCACCTGGGCGTCGTCGCGGTTGCGGTGGGCTTCCTCGGCGACCAGGTGGGGCACTCTGCCGGCCTCGCCTATGCGATCGTTTTGCATGCGTGCCAGACCGTTTGGTACGTGGGCGTTGGGCTCATTGCCTTTCGTTTCACGGGCAGTCGAAAGTCTACGTTTCGAGAAGTTGTTTCGGCCTCAAGCCAGGTCGCCGAACCCACGGGGTGATGTAAATGAAAAGCATGAA
Source organism: Myxococcales bacterium (assembly GCA_043759805.1). Taxonomy (GTDB): domain Bacteria; phylum Myxococcota_A; class Polyangia; order Fen-1088; family Fen-1088; genus JAWXBF01. Next base: position 1,580 of record JAYUPZ010000450.1, read on the forward strand.
CAAATTGGTACAAGTTACGGTAGTTGCTGCCATTTTTTTCACTGCGCTTATCACTGCATCGACGCAGGCTTTCGCGCGGACGACAGCCGAGACTGCCTACAGCCCTGGGGAGGTTTGGAGCACGGCCATCCGATTTTTGCGCATCGATCGGGGCTTTCAAATCTTCGAACGTGACGCCGAGGCGGGCTACGTTCTTTTCGGGTATGTCGATGGCGAAACCAAGGCCCGGGGCGCGTTCGAGATTCTGTCAAAGCGCGACGAAAAAGATCGATTGACGACCATCCTTGTCATCAACATTCCCGAAGTTCCCCATCACGTCGAACGCATGTTGCTCGACAAACTGGACCGCAAGCTGCGCGAGGAACTCGGATCCCCTTCCCCTACCCGACGCGATCCCCCGCGCGATACCGACGAAAAACGCGATAGCGAAAAGAACGATGGCAAAGCCACGCGCAATGAAAAGGACAAAAAGCGCGACGACGGGAAAGCCGGAAAAGGCGAGATACCGAGGGCCGAAGAATCTGATATTCCCCAAGCCGAGCACCGCAAAGAATTGCCGCGCTAGCGCGGTTCGAGGCGAGCGTCAGCCCACGTCGACGAGCGGCTGGCCCTCTGCGACAGCTTGCGCCTCTGTGACGCGAATGGCAGTGACCGTGCCGGCAATCTCCGACTCGACCGGCATCTCCATTTTCATGGACTCGAGAATTACGACCGTCTGTCCCGGCTCGACGGAATCGCCAACCTTGACCTCGATCTTCCAGACTGTTCCGGCAATATGCGCGTTGATGCTTTCGGCCATGGAGTCCCAAGGGTAGAGATGGGTGTCTCGGTGGTCAAGCTTCAAACCTGGGCGCGTGTCGGAATCGTCGGGTTCGGAACGCTTTGTGGCGACGCCGGTCCCGCCAACGCGCACCCCGAGCTGGTTGCGAACCAAATCAATCGCTACCTGACCGTCGCTATCACCGACAGGCAACTTGAGGTTTCAGTGGCACTCCTGTTTGGTGAACTGCCTGCCGCCGTTGAACGCAACCGCCTCGATGCCAATCGGGATGCGGCGATCTCCGACGAAGAGCTGCTCGTCGGAGAGATCTACTGGGCGGGTCGGGGCGACGACCTGACGATCTTCGAGTGCAAAACCGATCGGGCGCAGCCCTGGAAAGCGGTCATCGATCTGGGAGAGGATCGCAAGACCGGCGCCGGGCCACTGGTGGTCGATTTGCGGCGCGAATACAGGGTTGCGCGCACGAAAATACATGTCGCTCTTGGTCCCCGGAACGATTTGGTCTCGATGGGCGAAACCGAGATCGGGTTGGTGCTGGGCCCGGGGTGGAAGCTCGAACAAAGCACATCGCCGGACGGCAAGATCGGTCTTGATCGCGTATTCAAATTACCGGTCGGCCGCAAGCGCGACGAACCGGCGCTGGCGACCTTCGACTTGGATTTGGAAGCCGTCAGGGCAATCGAGTCACAAATGCCGACGAGCCACCCATCCAAAGTACGTCTGTGGCTCGTGGGAGGCGGTATCGCGATGGTGGGATTGGTCCTTGCGGCGCTGGGTTGGCGCCGCAAGCAACGCAACTAGCGCAGGGGAATCGGATACGGGAAAGTCATCCCATCGTCGGATGCTGGGAATTTGGCGGATTTGATGGCCTTTTCGACGCAATCGCTGCTAGGCGTTCCTGCGAACTTGCCTGACACCGTGGCCATCGAAACCTTGCCAGAACCCTCA
>JAYUPZ010000451.1:0-6963 GCA_043759805.1 Myxococcales bacterium
CGCAGCCACATCTCGCCCCGCAAATCACCCGTGCGATCGTGGCGAAACACGGAGGCTCCCGGCGTTCCGAGGGTGCCCTCCGATAGCGAAATCAAGCCCAATCGCAACACATGGGTATCGGACTCGTCATCGAGCCAGCCACCTGACCCACCCTGAAGTGCAATCACACCGGTCGGTGTCAGCGTCCGCGTTGGTTCAAAAAAGAACAGGTCCCAATCTCTCCCGAGAGGAAGCGAACGCCGAGCCCTGGCCTCCACCTCGAATCGCAGCGACCCTCCGGTTGGCGTTTCCAGCATCAGCGTCCCGAAAAAATCGCCCGCAAGTTCGGATACAGGCCGAAAGCCGGAGGGCTGAGCCACCGTCGCGGGTGCGATCCACGGCGCAGCCGCCATGGAATCAATGGATGTTGTTGGGTTTTCGGGCTCGGATGGGGTGGCACCGCAGCCGGTAAAACAAAACAACACCGCTGCCAGCCAGCCCAACCGGCACGGGGGTGCCGGAGGGGTCATGACAGGCTTTCAAGGTCAAGAATAAGAAGAGAGGCTAATGTAGGATCAAGTAAGTCGAGTCCGCGTTTAACCTACATCTCCAGACAGATCAATCGTTATTTCGGGTGGTCGCGCTAAATTGCCCCCATGTCTCGAAGTCCGGTCCATACCGCCTGCCCGCTCGATTGCCCCGACACCTGCGACCTGGAGGTCGAGATCGACGACGTGGGCCGAATCACCGGCGTCGAGGGTGGCACCCGCTCGCCCATCACGGACGGCTTCATTTGCACCAAGGTGCGCCATATCGCTGATCTCGTATACGCCGCCAATCGTATTACACACCCGCTCATCCGCACAGGCCCGAAGGGAACGGGCGCATACCGACGTGCGACCTGGGACGAGGCGCTCGACATTGTGAGCAGCACCATCCGCAATACAGTATCTCGTTCTGGCAGTGAAGCCATCTTTCCGTATCATTATGGTGGCTCAAACGGTTGGCTCACCGAGGGCGCGCTGGCACGTCGCTTTTTTTATCGACTGGGCGCCTCACGATGTGAACGGACCCTCTGTGCCGCCGCTGCAGGAGCCGCAGCCCGGGGACTGTACGGCAAGATGCCGGGTGTTTCCCTGGAAGACTATGAACATGCGAATTTGATTGTTGTGTGGGGATTCAATCCGGTGGCGAGTGGCATACACCTGGTTCCCATCATCGATCGCGCACTCGCACGTGGGGCAAAGTTGATCGTGGTGGATCCCCGAACCACTTCGCTTTCCCGCAAGGCCGATCTGCACATGAAGGTGCGCCCGGGCACGGATCTGCCTTTGGCGTTGTCGATTCTCTCTGCCCTGTGGGAACGGGATCACGCGGACCTTGCATTTCTTGAAAACCACACAACGGGCGGCGACAAACTGCGTTCGACGGCTACCGCATGGTCGATTGAGAAAGCGGCCGCGACGGCAGGCATCACACCCGACGAGATCGAGTTGTTTTTGAAGCTATACACCAACGCTAGCCCTGCTGTGATACGCATTGGCTGGGGCGTGGAACGCAACCGCAACGGGGGCAGTGCCGTCGCCGCCATCATGGCCATCCCAGCCGTGGCCGGAAAATTCGGTGTGCGCGCGGGCGGACTCACCATGTCAAACGGCGATGCCTCCTGGTCCGTCAACGGAAACGCCGCCATCGCGGAGCCGGAACCGATCACGCGCTTATTGAACATGAGCCAGCTTGGTTCGATCCTGCAAAACGCCAAAGACCCCGGAATCGAGGTGCTGTTCGTGTACAACGCGAATCCGGTGGCAACCACGCCCAACCAAAGTGTCGTGCGGGCAGAGTTGCAGCGCGAAAATCTGTTTGTCGTCGTTCACGAACAGGTGATGACCGAGACCGCCGCGCTCGCTGACGTGATCTTGCCCGCGACCACCTTCCTCGAACACCGGGATCTGCGCCGGGGGTATGGCGTCAATCGATTGTATGACAGTGCCGCGGTCATTAAACCCGTGGGCGAAGCGCGGAGCAACAACCAACTTTTCGGAGAACTGTTGCGCCGCCTCGACCTGGAACACCCCGGCGATCCGAAAACGGAAGACGAAATGGTCGAGGCAATCTTTGCCTCACATCCCGATGGAAAAACCCTGGAAAAACAGCTCGCAACCGAGGGCGTTGCAGCACCCCCACGGACAAGCAATCCCATCCTTTTCGCAGATACCTTTCCCGGGACACCCGATCGGAAAATGCACCTTTTTCCCGAGTCACTCGATCTTGAAGCCAAAGGGCTCTATCGCTACAAGGCAGATCCGGGCGACGCCGATTACCCGCTCGCCCTGATTTCGCCTGCGCTTGCCAAACAGATAAGCTCAACCTTCGGTGGTTTGCGCCGTAAAACGGTTCCGTTACACATGCATAGCGAAGATGCCAGAGCACGCGGCATTGCGGACGGCGACGAAGTACGGATTTGGAATACGCTTGGGGAAATTCGCACGCTGGTGCGCGTGTCCGATGAAACGCGACCCGGGGTGGTCGTCTTGCCCAAGGGTCTTTGGGGTCATCACACGAAGAACGGCAACACCGCAAATACGGTGATCTCGGAGGGGCTTGCGGATCTTGGGGGTCAGGCTGCGTTTAACGATGCCCGGGTGCAAGTGGCGCGCGGGTAGCTGTGTTCAGGGGACTCCGTGCGATATCCCGGCCCCGGTCCGCATGGTAATGTCGCCCAGCTACGCTCGGCCCGTCCTTCACCATTCTGCAACTCGAACCATCAAAGATCGTCAAATGATAAGCACCGGCATGACTAGCAAAAACCTTCGTCAGATACGACGATTTTTGCCGATGATGTGGTTTGTTATCGGCGGATGCACCCAGCCAGAGGATGCAACCGGCGTGGTGGTAACGATTGACGCCACCAACATTTCCAATTTTGGCGGGATCGAATCGCTGTTTGTGACGACGTCGAAGGGAGACGGGACACCAAGGCCCATAAACGGCGGCGCCATTGCAGTTCCAAATACAGATAGTTTGACCTCCGTAACCCTGGGCATTCAACTACCGGCCGGGACTTTCACAATTCGTATTACGGGTTTGGACAACAAAGCGACAACGGTCGCCGATGGGCAGTCAGAACCTTTCACCGTAACAAAGGGCGTTGTCTCAGCGGTTGACGTTTCGTTGCACGCAGGTACAGAACCGATGGGCGGGAACGGAGGCATGGGTGACAATGCCGGTGGGAGCGCAGGGACGATCGGAACCGGTGGCACAGGATCTGGCGGCGGCAACGTCAATGCTGGCGGAGCAGGAGGCACGGCGGGCACGGGAGGCTCGGCGGGAAGCAACGTTGCTGAAACTTGTGGATTTGTAATGTCCAATCCGGCGTCCGGCGAGTTTCCAAATCCCGTCTCCTACAACATCGAAACCCCAGGGGTCATCATCGATAACGTCACACACCTCATGTGGGAAAACGGCACGACGGCAAGGGCCATAAAATCGAACTACAACGCGCAGCTTACCTGTGATGAGTTAGCGACCGCAGGGTTTGGCGACTGGCGGCTTCCCTCACGAATCGAACTGGTTTCACTCCTCGACTTCACAAAGTTCCACCCCACTATCGACAGCGTATTTCCGGCAAACACAGGAACACTTTGGTCCTCAACTCCGATGGAACGAGACAAAAACTTGAGGTGGACTGTCGGATTCAGCGAAGGCTTGACGGGGACTACCCACGCCGGCAATGCATTAAGTTGGCTCTGTGTCCGCAACACGCGTCCCCCAACCTGTACAGCGAAACGTTTCGTCGTTTCGGAGGTCGGGTGGGTCAATGATGTTTTGACGAAACTCACCTGGCGCCTTGCGATCGATACCGGGAAGACCTGGATCGAAGGCGACAAAATATGTACCTCGATTGTACCAAGCGCACGACTGCCAACTGTGAAAGAATTGCAAACGATCATCGACGACAAGGCGATGAATCCCCTCGCCGATCCCATATTCGGCCTGGACGGATCGGTCAACGAATTCTGGACTTCGCCGGGTGGCGCCTCGGTACAGCCGCTGACGGTCACCTTCGCCACCGGCCATACCGGTCCACGCTCTCAAGACAAGACTTTTGCCGTCCGATGCGTTCGTTGACCTGCAATTCGAAGGTCCGGACGTCTTGCAGTAGAATGCATCGGTGCCCGTCGACGCCATGATCGGATTGCGAATAAACAACTACGAAGTTGTCTCGCTTCTTGGCGAGGGTGGCATGGGCGCCGTATACCTGGCAATACACCCGGTGCTCAAGCGACGAGCAGCGGTAAAGGTGCTTCTGCAAGAGTTTGCCCGCGACCCCGACCTGACAGTCCGATTCGTGAACGAAGCCAGGGCGGCCAGCGCAATGCGCCACCGCAACATCATTGAAGTAATCGATGTGGGGACCCTCGTGGACTCCGGGGTGCCGTACATGATGATGGAGTTCCTGGATGGCGAAAGCCTGGCCTCGCGAATCAAGAGGATGGGAAGACTTCCCGTCAAAGACGCACTCGAAATCGCAGCACAAACCGCGGATGGTTTGGCGACGGCTCATGCCACCGGTATCGTTCACCGAGATCTTAAGCCCGACAATTTGTTTCTGGTGCACGATCTGAGATCACCCGGAAGCGAGGTCGTGAAGATACTGGATTTCGGAATCGCGAAATTGCGTGGTGAATGGGTAGGCGATTCCGCAAAAACCAGCACCGGATCGATTATGGGCACGCCCCCTTATATGGCGCCCGAGCAATGCCGCGGCCTATCGAACGAGATAGATGCACGCTCGGATGTGTACGCCCTCGGAACAATCCTGTTCGAGATGCTATGCGGTCGTCCGCCATTCGTATCCCAGGGTTGGGGTGACGTGTTGATGATGCACATCATGGAAACCCCCGTCTCACCATCCTCGTTGGTACCGGATGTTCCAGAATATTTGAACAACTTGATATTGAAGTCGCTGGCCAAACGCAAAGAAGATCGCTTCCAATCCATGGAGGAATTGCATCAGGCGCTCGCGCCGGAACGCGCCATCGCCGGGTCGGTGACTTCACGCGAATCGATTTCGGCAACCATAATTGCACCTCAAACACGGCCCCCTGCAAAGGGCGTTCCCACCACTTTTTCGACTGCAGCCGTTGAAATCGGTCCTGCGAACCCAAACGCAACGATACGTACCCGATCTGTCTCACAGAGAACCCTTCTCGCACTGGGAGCCGCCGCCAGCATCGCAGTCGCGACCGTCGTGCTTGCGGGCCGAAACACATCATCTGCGCCGACGGAGACAAAGAGAGCCGCGTACGCTCCCACACCTGCCAATCCAACGCCAGTTACACCAACACCCGAAGTTGCTCCCCAGTCGGAGGCCAAGGTCGTTGTGGTACGGTTAACCGAGGCAGCCCCGGTTCCCAAGGGTGACAATGCGGCATCAATGCCACCACCGACAAAGGGGCACCGCCCCCGCGCACGCGCGAAAAAAACTACCGTGGCTGCCCCCCCGCCAACAAACATTCCCTCCCCCCTCAAAAAAGAACCTTTTCCGATATGAGTAAAATCGTTGTTGTGTTGCGGTTAGTGTTTGTCTTGGTTGCCATATGCAGCCACGCGGATGCTGTATTTGCAAAGGGAACGGACGCACGCGACGTGAAAGCACGTGAGTTCTTCACGCTTGGAAAATACGATCAGGCACTCGAACTTTACGGGCGGCTTTACGCCGAATCGTTGCACCCAACTTACCTACGCAACGTGGGCCGTTGCCATCAGATGATGGGAGATGCCGAACGTGCGATCACGACATTTCGCGACTATCTACGGCGAGCGAGCGACCTGACGCCAGCGATGCGCACCGAAGTAGAGGGATTTATCGCTGAGATGGAAGCGCTCAGGAAGAAACGGGCGCTGGAAAAGTCGGATCAACCCGTCACCACCGCGGTTGGCACACCGACTCCGCCTGCAGTCAAAACCACCAAGACGAATGTGCCCGCCGTGAATGAGCCGATGCCCACTCAAGTTGACCTTACATCCAACCCTCTCCAACCTCATCGCGTCGCCGATGACGACGATACAAATTGGTGGCTGTGGGGTGGAGCAGCGATTGTGATCGCGGGGTTGGCGACGACCGTGGTGCTACTTGGGAACAGTGGCGGCAAGGAGTTTCCCGCGACGGATCTTGGCGTGCACCGCAGTGGACAATGAGTCTTCCCCACGCAACCGGCCTGTGGGCATCGTTGTTACTTTCGGCGGCCATTTTCGGATGCAGCCAGCAAGAGGACGCGACCGGCGTGGTGGCGACCATTAACGCGACAGATGTAGTCAATTTCAAACAAATCTCCTCATTCGCAATTACCACCACCAGGGAAGGTGACACACCCCGGCCAATCAAGGGCGATAGCGTCGCAGTTTCGGACGGCGCAAATAAAAGCCTTACCCTCGGCCTGCGCTTACCAGAAGGCTCATTTTCCATTGGTATCACGGCAATGAGCGCCGATGGAACTCGGATCGCTGAAGGTACTTCTGGCGTATTCGAGGTGTTACGCGGAAAAGTCAACGCAGTAACCGTGTGGTTGGACGATGGCAGCGGCGGAATGGGCGGCGTGGACGGAACGGGCGGCGTGGGCGGCGGTGATACCAACGAAGAAGGTGGAGCGGGTGGCAGCGGTAGGCCAGCCGACGGTGGAACCATCGGCACCGGCGCTGGCGGAGTTGGAGGCACGACTGGAATGTCGGGGACCGGTGGAACCGCAGGGACTACGGGGCGAGATGAATGCGGGTTCGTCATGCCCAACCCGGTGGGGTCGGGGCTTCCGAATCCCGCGTCCTACGATACGTCAATGAACGGAGTGGTTGGCGACAACGTCACCAATCTCATGTGGGATCTAAACGCGAAAACGCTAAGGACCAAATATTCACTGTTCAACGCAGCGGGAGAATGTAAGATCGCCGGAACCCTTGGCTTTACCGATTGGCGACTTCCGA
>JAYUPZ010000452.1:0-3298 GCA_043759805.1 Myxococcales bacterium
CATGCCACACGATGTGCTTGCACGCGCACTCGTCATCACGGCTCTCGATGGCGAGGAGGGTGTTTTGCACCACACCTTCGATGAGATTGTGAAGCGCTCGTCCATCGAGGAAGTTCCGGTCAGTCCCGGATAACCACAATATTACGGTGGGTTACCGAGGCATCGTTTTTTACTTTGACTTGTAAGTGGGCGCTTACTACTCTCGCTCGCAACCGGTTTCGCGAAATACTTTCGGCTCGACCGGCGCCTAATATCGACACTTCCATCGGATAGCAGCAGGAGACCTCCCATGACCAATCACCGTTTACTCCGCCCTTACCCCATCGTCTTCAGTGCCATGGCCGCGTTGGCTTGCGCGTTCGGAAATGCCGATGCCGCCAACGCCGAGTCTGCCGAAGAAAAGGGTCTGAAGATTGCGCTGTCGCTCGACAAGGCCAACGAAGGTTATGCGAGCGAATCGAGCACGATGGAGATGACCCTCGTCAACGCACACGGGGACAAGACCTCGCGGAAAATGAAATCCCAGATCCTCGAAACCACGAACGACGGAGACAAGTCGCGCATCGAATTCGAATGGCCGGCGGATGTGAAGGGCACGCGCATGCTGACCTGGACGCACAAGAAGGATGACGACGACCAGTGGCTTTTTCTTCCGGCTATCAAGCGCGTCAAACGGATCAGCTCGAAGAACAAATCGGGTTCGTTCATGGGCAGCGAATTTACCTACGAAGATCTGGGCAGCCAGGAGATCGAAAAGTTCAAACACAAGTTCCTCGCGGACGAGGTGCAGAATGGTCGCAAGATCTGGAAGCTGGAACGCATTCCAACGGCCGCCGATAGCGGGTATTCAAAACAACTCACTTGGGTGGATCGCGAATACAACAACCCAGTCAAGATCCAATACTTTGATCGCAAGGGCGAGTTGCTGAAAACCGCCTCCTTTTCGAATTTCAAAAAGTTCGGCAAGTTCTGGCGGCTCGGAAAACTGGAAATGGTGAACCACCAGACGCGAAAATCGTCGACCCTCGTGTGGCAAGATCGCAAAGTCGGGGTTGCTGTAAACAGCGCGCTTTTCGAGTCGGATGAACTCGAGAACTAGAACTCAACCCCCAAAGGATCGCAACCTATGTCACACCTGTTGACGCCAAGGGCCGTCTTCGTCTGCGCCCTTTGCATATTTGGTCTTTCGACCACCGCAAATGCCCAGTGGTCCGTCGAAAGCCGCGGTGAACTCGGACTTGAAACCCGTGTTTTCCAACCCGACAATGACTCGGGCACGAATGATCAAAACGTCGCAGCCGCGGCAAGAATACAAGTCGATTCGCGGAAGGGCGATCTCCGATTGCGCTTTCGCGGATTCGTACGACACGATGAAACCGATCGGGGCCGCAGCGCCGCATTCCCGGAAGAGGCGTGGGCGCAATGGAAGGGAGAGCGTTTTTCATTGACGGTGGGTTGGGACATGGTGACGTGGACGGCCACCGAAGCCTTTCACCCGGCGGACGTTGTCAACGCCCGATACTTCGATAGCAACGTCGAGAACTTCGAGAAGATCGGCGAGCCGCTCGCGCAGCTGCGAATGAAGCTTGGGCAAGGAAACATCAGTGCCTACTTGATGCCCTACTTTACGTCACCCATCTTTCCATCGGCGCGATCCCGGCTTTCGTTTACGGGACCCGGCGTTTCCATGGGCAGCGCACGATGGCTGACCCGCGACGGCGATATCACAAGCGATCGGCTGGGAGCGCAATGGGCGGTCAACGTGCAGCAAACGGTGGGGGACGCTGACGTTTCCATCCACGTTCTGCAGAATCAAGATCGCTACAATCCCGTCATCGGATTCGATCCCACACGCCTCCAGGTGCACCCCTTGTTCAAGCCCGTCACACAAGTAGGCGGTACCTATCAGCAGGTCATCGAAGGTCTCATCGTCAAAGGAGAATTTGCTTATCGATACTACGATCGATCCGACACCAAGCTTTCCCCGACCTTCGTTGCCCTTGATGCGCGGCAATTGACAGAGAACCGAGACCACGGCACTGCGGCACTGGGCCTTGAATATTCCGTATCACACGACATCGGGTGGGAGTCGACCTTTATTGTCGAAGGTCAGTCGGTCTTCGCCGAAGGCAAAGGATGGAACGGCAACGAGCGGATTCGCCACGAACTCAACATCTTTCAACGCGACGTGATGGGTGGGCTGCGACTCGCCTTCCAGGACGCAGCGGATAGCACGCTCCTACTTTTTGCCGTGGTCGATTTGGAAGATCCCGAGCAAATGTTTGGCAATCTCGGTTACAACCGCCGCCTTGGCGAAGAGTGGAGCCTCAAGGCCGGACTGCGGTTCTTCAACTTGCCCCCAAAGAACCCGAACATGCCGGTCGGCTTCGAGCGCTGGCACAAGGCAAACCAGGTGACGCTGACGTTGATGCGCCACTTTTAAAGCCGGGTGTTACGATGCGGTCCCGATTCCATGGAACACGAAGCCGCACACGCAAACGCACAAGCAAACGTCGGCACGCCATCGGGTACGACCCCCGCGCGGTTCATCGCTCGAAATGTAGATATTTTCGGCCTGGTGCTTGCCTCCGCATTGACCTTCATGCCGATCCTGATGGGTCAGATCATCCTGATCCGCGACACGGCGCACTGGAGCCTTCCACTGCGACGTCGGATGAGAGAAACCCTGTTGAGTGGACATCTACCAGGATGGGACCCGACACAGGCGCTCGGCTTTCCAATTGTTGCTGACCCTCTTATCGGAACTTTCTATCCGCCGAATTTTCTGTATTTGCTTCCCAGTACGGGTTGGATCGTCTCCTTCGATTCACTCATCCATCTTGTTTGGGGCGGTATCGGGATGGTCCTCACCCTGAGGCGTTTTGCACTCCACCCGATCGCTCGTCTTATCGGGGGCGTTGGCTGGTCTCTTTCTGGCGTGACCATCGGCGTTTGGTCCACAGGCGTCGTACTTCAGTCGATTGCCTGGCTCCCCTGGGCGGCCCTGTCAGGCATCACCCTGGCTCGTATGAGCAGCAACAACAGGACCCGACGCGAATCGATTCGCACCATCGCGTTTTGTGCCCTGCCAACTGCGATGGGTTACCTCCAGGGCGAGTTGTTCATAACAACCATGGGGATTGGTGTTGCGCTTTGTTTCGGAGTCGCGACCCTCTGGCATGACGCCGACGAGGTGACACCACCCAAGATTCCGATCAAGGTCGTACGACGCTTTTTCGTGAGCGGCGCGCTGTCGATGGCAATGGCGCTCCTTTTGTCTTCGGTGAACTGGCTTGTT
>JAYUPZ010000453.1:0-3295 GCA_043759805.1 Myxococcales bacterium
ATCGTTTGGGAATGATGCCGTGATGATGCCGGGGTTGGGGGGTTCGTTTGGGGAATGTTGGGAAGAACTTGACCGCGCGGGCGGTTGATCCCACCAAGCCAAGATGACAACCAATACTCGCACGGTGACCGCAACACTGGCATTGGCGGTATTGATCGCTGGTGCAGTCCATAACATCGTCGGCGCGCCAGTGACACGACTGGCGTGGCCAACGGCTCAATGGTCCATCGCTATCATTGGCGTCCTTCTGTTTACCGGCGTTGGACTTGTACGCGGCCGACCATGGGGTCGGTCGTTGGGGTTGGCCGCGGGACTGTCGGCTTCCTTTTTCGCGCTTTGGTCCTGGGCCTACAAATATTTCGATCTCGGGCAGGGTTTTCACGGCCTCAACGGCGAGTGGGCGCTGTTCGCCGGTCCCGTGCTCATCGCCGCCTTGGTTGGTCGGGGTGCCATCGACAACGAACGCTGGTTTCGCCGTGCAGGGATTGCCGGGTTGTTGGCCGGAAGCGCGCTGGCGTATGACAATGCGTACTTCGTCCATGAACTGTCAAACCCTGTCCATGCGGTGAAAGTGATCGCAACATCGGCAGCCACGCTTACTGTGATAGTCGGAGCGTGGATGTGCATCTTCCGGCACCCGGCAAAGGTGTGTGGTTGATGCTCGCTGGTTGCCTGACAACGGTCGTACTCCTGGTGCCTGCGTTTTTGAAACACGACAATCCCGCGGCCCTGGTCTTGGGTACTGCGTTGCTACCGGTTGCCGTTCTCGCCGTGCTTGCGGCGGCATGGGCAAGCCGCCATTCGCGTCACAATTCTGTACGGACGACTTAGGGTCGCCATGACGGCGTCGTGCGCATCACCGTTTGATCCAATATCCCGGGCGACGCTTTTGATGGGCTACCGCGACCACGAAAATCTGGGCGTCGTCAAAACGGAAAAAAATGTTGAACGGAAAACGGCGCAGCACCATGCGACGGTGGCGGCTGTCGATCTGGTGCAATCGATACGGACCTGCAGCGATGTGATTGATTGCGTGCTCCAAGTCTCGTAGGAACTCGTCTCCGAGTCCCGATCGCATCAGATCGTAATTGTCCGCTGCCGCGTCGACCTCCCTGTCAGCGGCGGAATGAAACCGGACCCGCCGCTCAGCCACCACGACGCGCTCGACGTTGAGCGATACGTTGCTGTATCTCCGACCATTCAACCAAAGTGGCGGTACCCGCGTCGATTTCCTGGCTGCGGCGCTCTATCTCGACCATCCATTCTTGCTCAAGCTCGGCAGATGAGAACCCACCGTGAACGCTTACCGCTATCTCTTGTGCAAGTTCCTCGCGATCTTCCTCGGGCAACTGCATGGCGGCCTCAAGCAGTTTCTTGGCGGCTTGTTGCATCGCTCAAAGGTAGCGCATCTTCCGCCAGCAGCCCACCGGTTGAATCGCGTTGTCCGCCCGAAACGACGGTTTGGTGGAAATTCGCTGACGACGAGGACGACGACGCACTAAGGCAAAACGCTGCGAGAACGTTGCTTCCTGCGCCGCGTTTTTGTTTGTGTGAGTCTGGTCGGGCACCGCACGTCTAACCCCCGCTAAGCGCCCCGACAATCGTGATGGTCGCGCCCGTCGACAGCGTTGTCGCCAAATCGTCTTGCCGTTCGTCGCCAACGAAAAGAATGATGTGCTGCCGAATCCGATCTTGTTCGTCGATCACACGGAAACGAAAGCCGGGAAAACGCCGATCAAGATCCCAAAATACGGCATCCAGGGTTGTGCCATCTGCAGACACTTCCGCCTCGCCAGCGGTGTATCCCCGAAGCTGAGTTGGGATGACAACAACCATCTGATTATGCCGGGTGACCCGCAGTGACAGCGTAAATGTGTGGCAAATGGCGGAATAGACATCGGAAGGATTCTCCTTCGTCGTCACTTGTCCAAAGTTCTCCGCCCGTGTTGCCCAGATAAAGTCCGACCCTCGATTCGTTGTCCGCGCACATAGCCTGACGTTTTACCGTCCACCACGCCTGCGAATCCGGGAAACCGAGATCTCGCCGCAGCCACGACGCACCTCCATCCCGTGTCTCGAATACCGCCGGCTTTCCGCCCGGCGAAGTCCTCGGCCAGCTGCCACTTCCATCCATCGGGAATACCCACGCACGATCGCGATCGCGTGGGTGAACAACCACCGGAAACCCCACGTCGCCCACGTCGAGGGGCATCGCCTTGCCAACGCGTTCCCAGCGCGTACCGGGCCGATCCAATCGATAGATGCCACAGTGATTCTGTTGCCACAACCGATCGGGATCGGAGGGGTGCATCACCACGCAATGGGGATCATGGCCAAACTCGTACTCGGTGCCGTCCTCTTTCGGGGGAAAGAAATCCGTCGCAACACCCAGATTGATGGGTTGCCATCCCGCGCCTCCGTCGGTCGACTCAAACGTACCACCCGAAGACATGCTGAGGTACAGATGATTGCTGTCCCGCGGATCCACCAGAATCGAATGCAATTTGCCGCCGTCTGGCGTTTGATCCTTGTCGCTGCCAACCCACTTAGCCTGGTCAGGATGATTGTTGAAACCATCGACCGACGACCACGTAACACCATGGTCTTCGCTGCGGAACAGACCCTTGGGCGAAGTGCCCGCGTACCACACGCCGGGCTGACTTGCATTCCCGGGCGTCAACCAGAAAACGTGGTCAACCGCGCGCCCCCGAACATCGCCCTTGGCGAATTGAGGCGGGGTTGCCGCTTCCTTCCAGTTGGCACCTCCGTCCACGCTTTGAAAGACCGTCGGACCCAGGTGCCACTGACGTGAGGCGCACAACAGTGTCTTATCGTCGCGTGGATCAAGGACCACGTGGTGGCACTGCGTACCCAAAAATGTCGGCGGCGACAGGGTCCAATTTTTGCGCTCCGAGTCGGCGGTAGCGATCCATATGCCCTTGCGGGTGGCGATATACAGTTGAACCGGCATTTGTGGCCGATGATAGAACAAGGTCGGAACTGCGCCAAGCGTAAGGCAGAGATGCGTCGCGCCAACCGCAACGATTCAATGTTTGCGATTTATGGCGTAGGATCGGGTGCACACAATGACTCGATTCTATCTGCTAATTTCGTTGGTAGCGATGGCGTGTCACGCGGCTGGCAGCGACAGGGGTGTCATGGGTGGAGCGGGCGGCGGAGCAGAATCCGGCGGCACCAATGGCGGAGGCTCTGCGGAATTGGGTGGCTCTGGCGGACAGCCTCTATCCGACGCAGGCGGAGGCGAACCCGGTGTTACGGTTGGTGGCAGCGGTGG
>JAYUPZ010000454.1:0-6925 GCA_043759805.1 Myxococcales bacterium
AGGCGAAGGCGCGTTGAGGGCCGCGCCCCGCCTAAGGGCAGTCGCCAAGGATGGCCTCGGGGGATAATTTGGTTCGGGCGAAAACAAATTTAGCGTCTCCGAACTCGCCGGATTGTCCGTTGCCCCAGCACCAAACGGACTTGTCTTTTTTGACCGCGCAACTGAATAGTTTGCCGACTGTCAGATCCACCACCTGGTTCCCGAGACTGGTCAGCTCGAGGGGCGGGCTGACCGATTGGTCTGAAAGTTTCCCATCCACAACACCGTCTGTGTTTCTTCCCCAGCAGAACACACGGCCGTCTGCGAGCGCGCACGTGTGAAAAAAGCCGGTCGCAATCTTCGTTACCTTGTTCGACTCAACCGCAGGCAAAACAACCTCGGTTGGTACCGCAACCGTGCGAACGTTTTTGTTCCCCAAGGCCTGCCCGTGATCGTTGTCACCCCAACAATACAGCCGACCCCCATTGCCTCCGGATTTCGCACAGGTGTGATTGGCATAGGCTCCGGTCGAGACCAGTTGTACGGGTGTTGCCAGGCCTGGTACCAGAGTTGGCGTCGCAAACATCATCCCAAGCGAAACCTTGTCACCGATCTGCTGTAGGTAGTTGTTGCCCCAACACGAAAGCATGCCCGCGTTGATGAAGCAGGAATGGTCACGGCCGGCGCTAATCCCCGCAAGCGAGGTGAGCGCGCTAAGGCCGTCAGCGGACATGACGAGTTTCGGCGACGAGACCGGCATCGTATTCGTACTGCCAGTCTGGTAGGAGCCGTTCTGGCCCCAGCAATGGACAAACTTGTTCACGATAAGTTTGTTCGTCGTTGAGGCGCACGTGTGGGCATAACCCGCCACGACTTCTGTAAAACCCGCTAGCGGACTGCTCGTAAACGGGCTGACGAGCGGGCTGTTCCCCGTCAATCCATTTCCCGTTGCGGGCTGATTGCTACCCCAGCAACGCACGACCGGATCGCCGTTGATCGTCGTGATGTAACACGTATGGTCCTCGCCCATTGCGACCGAGGTGACCGCGTTGCTTTCGATGAGCACCGGTTCAATCGGCATCGCCCCCTGCTGCCAATCCAGCTGGCGCGAGCGGTTGTATCCCCAGCAAACCAGTTTTGCGGTATCCGTCAACATACACGCACCGTTCGCCGAGGCGAACACTCTGGCGGCGCACTTGATGGCTCCCTGTGGCAATATGGTGCCGCCGTTGCCGCTGGTGCCGCCGTTGCCGCTAATGCCGCCGTTGCTGCTCGTGCCGCCGTTGCCGCCGGTGGCACCATTCGTACCACTTTCTGCGCCGGATCCCAACATGCCACCGTCACCACCGCCGCCCATGCCCGTTACGCCCGCATCGGTTTCGACAGGTGAGACCGGTTGCGATTTGTCATACGCAACCCTCACGCCGACCTTCGAGACATCGACACACATGCCATTTTCGCAAGTCTCTTCTCCGATGCAGGCCGCATTCTCGCGGCACACCCCCAGTAACGACAACACCAACCTTTGATGCGTCCCCGGCGCAAACATCACATTCGCATGCTGGCTGACGACCGCGTTGCCGTCCTTCATTCCCCGGGCTGTCACAACGAAGCTTGCATCCCGGGCACCCCGTGGAACCACCGCCAACTGAGCCATCGCCCGCAAACTGCCGCCCTGTGTTGGCAGAAACGTTTTTACGGTCCCATCCACATCGACCTCCACGCTGTCCATCTGACCCGGCGCGACGAGGTCGCTCCACACGTCCACAACCAACGTGGTCCCGGTATCGGCGCCCTTGCAGCCCGTCTGAATCACGCTCGCGACCATCGCGATTGTCGCGACGGACAACGGATGAGCCGGCAAACGCATCATTTGCCACCGGTCTCGACACTGGGGTTGAAGTGAGACGAGTCGGATCGAAGTCGGGGCAGGCCTGGCATTTGGAAGGCATCATACCAAACCATGGCCTTCCGGCAGAATTGCGGAGCTGATCCCGTAAACCCGCACGAATCGTAACACGAAGAGCGGATCGGGACGCGGGCAATGCTGCTGGTTTCCGGCCATACAAAGCGATCCACGGGTGTGTGCATGTAGGCGATCTTGAGGATCGCAAGACGCCCTTAGATTTGCACTCGTCTTCGTCCCTGAAACTGTCGTAGTACCTCCTATGGGATTTCCCTGGTCGTTGTCGTCCCAATTGGGGCGGACCTGGCTGCACTGCTTTGCCGCCGTCGCCCTGCTTGCCACTTCATGCACGGGGGCAATTGAACCGGACGGCCCTGGGTCCGTGGGACAAAACGGGGGCATAGGCGGAAGCGGCACTGCGGCCGGCGGACGGGGCGGCAATCCTCTGGGCGGTACGGCCGGCCTGCCGCTGGTTGACATGCCCGTGCCGGGCCAGCCAGTGAACGACGGCATTGCGGGCCAACTCCGGCGCTTGACCACCGAGGAATACCGCAACACCGTGGTGGATCTGTTGGGCCTTGCCTCGTTCAACCTCGGCCCCATCAACGCTTTCTTGCCCGACGGCCGCAGCGGATTGTTTCTCAACAATCTCGACCTGCCGGCTGGCAACGCCATCACGGCCAACTACATGCTGGCCGCCGAATCATTCGCCGATGAGCGGGTTCGCTACAACTTCGCCACCCTTTCCACCTGTCAGTTCGGCAGGACCGAGGAACTGTGTGCACGCGAGTTCATCTCTCGCATGGGCAAACGCACCTTCCGCCGGCCTTTGCAGGATGTTGAAGTGGAAGAGTTCTTCACCCTCTTTCAGGACATCCGCACCACCACGGGCGGAACCTATCTTGATGGCGTCCGAGTCGTGTTGTCCACGCTTTTGCAGAGCCACGAGTTTCTGTATCACTTCGAGGTGGGCGATCCAACCCGCGCAACCGACGGAAAAACCCCGCTGACCGACTATGAAATAGCGTCGCGACTTTCCTTTATGTTTTGGTCGTCCATGCCGGACCCTGAACTGTTCGCCGCCGCAGACAAGGGCGAGTTGCGCACGGCGGCCGGCCTGGCCGCGCAGGTCGAAAGGATCCTTGCCCTTCCGCGAACCCGAGGCGGCATTTTGAGATTCTTCCGCGAGTGGCTCAATTATCGCGACTCGATCGAGATCTACAACAATCCGCTGTACGGAGCGGCGCGTCCCTTCATCGATCGTGAAGTAGACCGATTCATCGAGTCGGTGATCTTCGACGGCGACGGCCGCATGGGTACTTTGCTCACCGCACCTTACTCGTTCATCAATGCCCCCCTCGCGGCGATCTACGGTATTGCGGGCGTGACGGGGGATGCACTGGTGAGGCATCCACTCGATCCCAAGAAGCGCGCCGGATTTCTCACCATGCCCATTTTTATGGCCAACACGGCTTTCGCGGACGGCACGATCCGCCCGGTGATCCGTGGCCAATACATCCGGCAGCGGTTGCTCTGCCAGGAGTTGCCGCCACCGCCCCCCGAGGCCAACACCATGGCGCCCAAGATCTCGGGTTCGGCCAGCATCCGCCAGCGCTATTCGCAACACGCCAAGGATTCCTTTTGCTCATCGTGCCACCAATTCATGGATCCCATCGGCCTGGTGTTTGATCGCTATCAAGCCACCGGGGCTTTTCGCGCCATCGATCCCGTCAATCCCGGCCCCGATGGTGACGACGATGAGGGCGAACTCATCGGCACGGATGTCGACGGCCTCGTCAAGGGCGTGCCCGATCTTGCCGCGCGGTTGGCGCAAAGCGCGGATGTGCGAAGCTGCGTGTCCAAACAATGGTTCCGCTATGCGCTTGGCCGCAGCGGTGAAAACGCCAAGGACGAGGTTGCGCTTGAGCAACTCACCGCCGTGGTGAACAAAGGCGGCGGCGATCTGCGGTTGTTGTGGCGTGGTCTGACCGAGAGCGACGCGTTCCGCTTTGTCGATGTCCCCAAAATAGGAGTCTGTCAATGAAGCGCCGTGAAGTCCTCAAGGCGGCCGGACTGTCCACCATGGCCCTGCCGCTTGTGGCCTGGCCGGGCAATGGACGTGCCGCAATGACTTACCCCAAGCGCCTCGTCATTGTTACCAGCGGCAATGGTACTTCCATGGCGGATTACTGGCCGCAAGCTGCGTCGGGCGCAAGCCTTGCTGCCACGGTGACCGGCAGCCCGATTCTGGAACCGCTGGCGCCGTTTGCGAAAAAACTGATCGTGATGCGCGGGGTTGATTCGGAATCTGCGCACAAGTCACCCGTACCACCGGATCACGATCCTGATTATCGAAATCTTCTCACCGGCCGGCAGCCCGTCTTGTTGGGCACAAGTTACGTGATGACGGGCCTCTCGATTGATCAGCACATCGCCAATGTGGTCGGGCGCAACACCAAGCTCGCATCGCTGCACCTCGGCGGTGGCACCCGCCTACACTGCCGGGGCTTTAACCAGCCCGTTCCCGCCGAGGAAAATCCCGCCAATGCCCTGGCCGCGCTGTTCTCGGATCTCACCACCCCGGCCGGAAAGCTTGCCCAGCAACGCAAGGAACGCGGTGGCGTGCTCGGCCTGCTTGCGCGGCGCTTGCAAAACGCCCGTTGCAAGCTGGGCGCGCAAGATCAATTAAAGGTCGACGCGCACCTGGAAGCGATTCGAGATCTACAATCGCGCATCAACGTTAACTTACCGGCGGCATGCCAGGCGCCCGCCCTCACAGCCGGTGGTACCTTGCCGCAGAATCTACGCTCATTCATGGATCTGACCGTGGCGGCATTGTCGTGCGACGCCACGCGGGTGGCGACCATCGATCTAGACAACGGGCATACGATGCACACCTGGGTGGATCACCCGGGCGCCGGCGCCACCTATCACGGCGGTATCGCGCATGACGGGAGTGCGGAAGGATTCAAGCGGGTGGCCGCCATTGAGCGCTGGGTGGCAAGCCAGTTCGCGTACTTGCTGCAAAAGATGGATGCCATCCCGGAAGGAGACGGTACCTTGCTCGACCACAGCGTGGTCGTGTGGATGAAGGAACAGTCGAACGGTAGCACGCACTCACGCCGCGACTACCCGGTGGTCATCGCGGGCGGGGCCAGCGGCGCTTTCAAGTCCGGGCGCCTTTTGCACGCAGGTGAAAAACCGCACAGTGGCTTGTTGATCGCCTTGGCCAATGCGATGGACGTACCCACGCTCACGTTTGGTGATCCGGATTTCTCCCAGGGTCCAATGGTTGGGCTGTAGCCAACAGGCTGAATCATTGCGGAAGCGTCGTCGGTCGCACGCGTTTTTGAGGCCGCTCGTGTAGACTCAGCACCATGGGCGGAACGGAGCAGGGGCGATTGGAGGCGCTTGGTCGTTACCATATCCTGGACACGCAGCCTGACGAACGTTTCGACCGGTTGACTCGTTTGGCTGCCCACGTGTTCGATGTCCCGATTGCTCTAATCACCCTCATCGACGAAGAGCGGCAATGGTTCAAGTCCCGGGTGGGCTTAACCGTGAGTGAAACAGCGCGAAAAATCGCGATCTGCGCGGAAACCATCTTAAGGGACGACGTGATGGTGGTGAGGGATGCGCTGCAAGATGCGCGCTTTCGCGACAACCCACTCGTCACCGGCGATCCCGAAATCCGATTCTACGCGGGCGTGCCCCTGATTACGCCCGACGCCTACCCCATTGGCACCTTCGTTCTGATCGACCGCAAACCCCGGGAACTCTCTTCTCAAGAACAACGGATACTCAAAGATTTCGGGGCGGTCACCATGGACGAACTCGAGCTTTGGCGGCGACTGGTGAAGGCCAACAAGGAGCACACGCAAGAGCTCGCACGGGCCGAAGCACGCATTCGCCAGGCGGAACACCTGGAAGCACTGGGCAGGTTGGCCGGTGGCGTTGCCCATGACTTCAACAATATGCTCACGGTTATCTTGGGCAACGCATGGTCTGCCATCGAAGCCATGCCAAAGGATTCGGCGGTGGTTTCTGATTTGGTGCAGATCAGCGCTGCAGCCGAAAAAGCTTCGACAATGACCCGACGCATTCTTGCTTTTGCGCGTAAACAGACTCTGGCGCCCACTGTGGCGGAGATCAACTCACTCATAGAAGACCTCAAGCCTTTTCTGGAGCGCCTGGTGGGATCGCAGATCTCGATAAACTTTGAACCGCGTGCGGTCAATTGTTACGGGCTCGTCGATGCCGCTCAATTCGATCAGGTTCTCATGAACCTCTGCGCGAACGCTCGTGATGCCATGCCCGAAGGCGGTGACATTCGGATCAGCACCGAACGCGTTTCTGTGAATGGAGGCAACGCAGATGCGGGGCAGGGCGAGTTCATCAAGATCGAAGTCGAGGACTCAGGCGAGGGGATGTCCGCAGAGGCAATGGAACACGCTTTCGACCCCTTCTTCACGACCAAGGAGCCTGGAAAAGGTACGGGACTCGGGTTGGCCATTTTGCACGGCATCATCCGCCAGCACGGGGGCTTCGTTGAACTCGATAGTCAGCTCGGGCAGGGAACCCGAGCCGCGATTTTCTTGCCCCTCACCACGCAGAAAAAAACCAGCAAAAAACCAATTGCTCCGGCTTTAGGAACGACCCGAGGGCAAGAAACAATTCTACTTGCGGACGACGAAGACATGGTCCGGGGCGTTACCGCCCGTGTATTGCGTGACGCGGGCTATGATCTGCTCGAGGCGAGCGATGGCGAAGAAGCTGTGGCGCTTTTCGAACAATACCCGGCCCACATCAAACTCGTCATTTTGGATGCGCGAATGCCCCGCCTGGACGGTCCTAATACCCTCAGAAAAATTAGGGCCCTACAACCTGACGTTGCCTATCTGCTTATCAGTGGCTGCGTGCCTGACACGCTGGTTTCCGAGGAACGCGCAAATCACTGGTTGGAAAAGCCCTACACGCCATCAGCGCTCCTCACTCGCGTCCGGGCGATCTTGGACACGCCGGCGGTTGGCAAGCAACTTT
>JAYUPZ010000455.1:0-14849 GCA_043759805.1 Myxococcales bacterium
GGCCGGTCGCGTTATTGGCTCCGGAGTTGTACTGAACGTATTCGAGCCCATTGGTTTTGTTGGGGAAAGATATTTGGCGGCCAGTCTTGAAATAGCCGCCGCCACTACCCGCCACCATCATCGTCATCCAATCGTAATTGTGATTGCCCGCGCCGTGTTCCGAGCACCAAAAGACCACCGTGTTGTCCAGGATCGAACGGCCGTCTTCCTTGAATGCGGTTAGCTTGTCGAGCAGCGTTGCGAATCGCCCCACAAACCACTCCGTGTACTTGTTGCGCAATGGCCAGCCGAGCGCACCGTAGTCGTGCGAAGCGTCGTGAAGACCCTTCGCCATACCGGGCAACTGCACGTTGCCCCCTGAACCTTGGTAGATGAGGCTCGCAACTCGAGACATGTCGCACGCCAGTGCCGTGGCGATAAGACCGATATGCGCATCGCCTGCGGCGATGAGACCATCGACTCCGCTGGCCAAGGCGGCGGGTTGTTCAGGTTTCACGCATCCCGCAGAAGGACCTGCAATTTCGAGGCGATTTTCGACCTCTCGAATGCTGTCGAAGTGCGCCTGCAACTTGATCTTGTCTTCGCCACTCATACGCCCCATGAGGGTCGTGTAGTCTTGCTTGATGCCATCAAGGATCGATTTTCTATCCGCATTGACCTTGGCCAATACAGTTTGGCTGGTATCAAAATCACTGAACAACTTGGTGAAGGCCTGTCTCGGATCGCTGATGTTGGCCACAGCCAGCTTCGCCGCCTTGTAGGAAACACCGATAGAGCTCGCCTGTGCACCCAGTTGAAGTGATGGAATTTTGGTCCCAACTCCGATCTCGTTGGCGATGCGCTGATCAATCGAAATGCCGCCGGCGAAACTACCGATCGAAGGCATACACGTCGTCGTGTTCAAGACCGGCTTTAAATGACCTGGATCGATGTCGCCTGCGTCGTGCAACGCACTCTGATTGTTGATGCCATCAAGCATCAGGATCTTGTCCGCGTGCCGATCAAGTCCCTTGAGCGCCGGGGCAAAGGTCAGCTTGCCACCTGCGTTGGTGCTCTTGAGCCAGTCTGGTCCCTGCCCGCACGGCGTGAAAAACATAACGAAACGCTTGGGGGCTCCGTTTGGCCCTTTCTTGTCGAGGGCCGATTGCCCGCGCGCCAATTTGGCGCGGCCCATGATATCCAGCAAGGGCAGCGGCACAACAAGACCACCGGCACCGCGCAGTACGGTTCGACGACTGATGGTTTTCATTTACTGACCTCCCTGCGTTGAAGAAAAGTACCGAAATGCGTCGGTATGGGTGAACGCCGCGAGCATGTCGACAAATCGCCCTTCTTTTTCGGTCGTCCCGCAACGAAGCTGTGACAAGGTTTTTTCGTCATCCGAGGATTCGTCGCGGCCGAGGGCGTTGCGAATCCACTGGGTGGCAACACACGTCTGCACGGTTTCGCTACGGGCAAGGCGCATGGACAGCTCGACACCGTTAATAAAGTCGCCGTCCACGTCGGTTTCTTGCAAGCTGCCCGAGGCGTCGATGGGCTGATTCTTGTCGTTGTCCCGATACCGACCTGCGGCATCAAAGTGTTCAAAAGCAAAGCCGAGGGGGTCCATCATCCGGTGGCACGAGGCACAAGCGGCCTCGCCGTGTTGCTCGAGGCGCTGGCGGGTCGTGAGTGTGGAGGTATCCACAGCAGGAAGCGGTGGTACGTTTCCAGGGGGCAGAGGAATCTCGGCGCACAAGATCTGTTCCATCACAAACTTGCCACGCAAGATGGGGCTGGTTTCATCTGGCTTCGAGAATGCGGCGAGCAAACCGGGCATCGACAGGATACCGGCTCGTTTCCGAGGGCCGTCCGCGCCCGTTGGATCCAGCGTAAATCGCTCGAAGTTCGCACCTGTCGCCGCGTTGCCCGGCAACGAAACGAAGGTCGCAAGATCTTTGTTCACGAAGGTGTGATCGGCCGAGAACAGCTCGCCGATTGTGCCGTTCCACAACACATCATCCATGAACATCTTGATCTCGTCCTGCATCGCCGGAAGGATCTTGCCAAAACCGGGAAAGTGTTTCTCATCCTTGGCAGCAGCCGCCAGTTTGTCGAGCAACAACCAGCCCGAATAGAACTGCCGAACAGCCGGCTTTGCGCGCGGATCGGCCAACATGCGTTCCACCTGCGCATCGATCCGTTCATCGGTCGACAGCTCATCGTTGGCGGCGGCGGAGAACAACTCTGCATCGGGCATGCTGCCCCAGAGCAGGTACGAAAGGCGCGTTGCCGTTTCCCATGGGGTCAAGGCGATCACGCCCTTGCCCGGCGACTGCGAGTCATCGCCCCATTCGGGTCGATACAGAAAGTAGGGCGACCCAAGAAAGCGCGCGGTGGTGAGACGAATGCCGTTTTTGTAGTCGCCGGTCATCCGACCTTTTTGAAAGGTCACCAGATAGTTCGCCTTCTCGACGTCCGTCAGCGGTCGGCGAAACGCGCGTTGACCAAAGTCCGAAATGAACGCCTTGGCGCAGGATTCTTCGCCCTTGGCAGCCGTATCACAGGGTGATAGCGTGTTCAAACGGGTCAAGGCATCGGTTGCCAGTTTCTCGGCGGCGCGAAAGCCATCATTCGCAAGGTCAAAGGTCACACCCTGCGTCGTGACATTGTTCTTGAAACCCCTTACGGACGCCTCGGGTGGAAACGCATCGGCCGGGTTTGTCGAATCGCCAAGCAACTCCAGAACAGTTGCGTTGTATTCCGCACGCGTCAATCTCCGCAAGGGTGCGGCTCCAGGAGAGATCGGACCCTTCGCGGGGCACTCAATCGCAACACCGCCACCGCTACCACCGGTCGAGCCACCTCCGCCACCATCAGCATTGCCATCCGAGCCGACCGAGCCACCGCATCCCTGCAAACTGAGTAAAAGCAAGGCGGACGGACATGAACCTAAAACTGCTCGGATCATTACAGTCCTCCTGAAAATCGGAACGCGTATTTCGTTGCCATCGGCGATTTTTGCGAACATCTACAGACTAACCCTATGGCAGATGGAAACGGGAACAACTGAAGAGGGTTAATCAAGCAGCGGAGCCAGTGTCAGAGTATCTCCTACCTTCTGCTGCCTACTTGACCAGTCGCTGCCCGTGCGAGCCACGGTCCAAAATTCGACATGTCTTTTTCGATTTGCTGATGGGGCCCATCGCACCCCGGCGACACGAGAACTCACATGTCGGTTCCTATCCCCGTCAGGGCGGAGCTATACTGCGCGCGGTTATCGGTTCATGTGGTTTTACCGGGCAATTCTTGTGGCTCTCCTTGTTCACCTTGTCGGGTGTACTGACTCGTATCCCGAGCCGACTTCGATGCCGACAGCGCCGACCCCAGTGACACCGGGCTATCCCTGTAAAGACGAGAAGCCTCCAGTTGGGCGTCTGCGTCGACTCAGCGACGCCGAGATCGATCGCGTGATGCACACGCTCTTGCCCGAACACACACCTTCAACAGCCCTGTTCACGCGCGATACCCGCGTCGGTGGATTCGATAACAACACCGATGCCCTGGTGGTATCGGACAGCAAACTTGAAGACTATCTGACGCTGGCGCGGCAAGCGGCCGAAGCGTTGACGACACCAGAGCAGCTTGCGCTTTCGCCCTGTCCCCCGGACAGCCAACCTGGGCCATGTGCAATACGTTTTGCCGAGGCGTTGTCGCCACGAATTTTTGGTCGCTTACTGACGGACGACGAGCGCCAGAGGTTGCAATCCGTCTTCCAAACCGGAACAGAATCGTCAAACTTCCGCTCGGGTCTTGCGACGATGATCCAGGCGATGTTCCTGTCACCTTACTTTTTGTATCGAACTGAACTTGGCAACGAAGACCAACCCGGCGTGTTCAGTGCGACGGAAATCGCCTCGCGATTGTCGTTCATGCTGACCGGACAGAGGCCAGACGCGGAACTATCGACGCGCACATCCGAGCTTTTCGATCCCGCCGTTCGCCAGGCCGAGGCGTTGCGTTTGTTGCGGACCGAGGCGGGAAAAACGCAGCTGCGCTATTTTCTGCGATCGTGGCTTCGACTTACCCAGGTGGCGATGTTGAGCAAGGAACTGGGTCAGCACTTCGCCTTCACACCCGCCGTTCGTCACGCGATGAGCCGCGAGATCGACGTATTTCTCGACCATGTCATCACTCACAAGGAAAGCCGACTCGACGAGATCTTTTCGGCGGAGTACGGCTTTCCGAATCCCGAGCTTAATGAGACGTATGGTGACGATCTGATCAAGCCCATTGGCTCATTTGAGAAAACGCCCTTTCTTCCGACCCGCCGACGCGGCATTCTGTCCTACCCTGGGTTTCTCGCGGCGCACGCACCGATTGATCTTACAAGTCCCATTCTGCGAGGGGCCTTTGTTCGGGGCGAGCTGTTCTGCCAGGACATCAGCCCTCCCCCCCTCGGCCTTGAAATCGTTCCGCCTGCTCCCGATCCGAAGCAAACCACACGACAGCGATTTTCAATTCACGCAGAAAGCCCGGGGTGTGCGGGTTGCCACCGATACATGGATCCAATCGGTTTCGGGTTCGAGAACTTCGACGCCGTGGGCCGGTATCGAACCGAGGAAAATGGCTTGCCCATCGATCCGACCGGTGAACTTTTCGAGACCGACGTGGACGGAACCTTCGTAGGACCCGCTGAACTTGGCCAAAAGCTGTTACAGAGCCGACAGTTCGCGCGATGTTTCGTCACACAGTTTGTCAGATTTGCAGAAGGCACCACCGCGGTCGAAATCGATGGATGCCGGATAGAACATCTGACCGATGTTTTTATTGAAAACGGTTTCCGGATCGATACGCTTGCCGCATCCTACGCTGGCAAAGATGCGTTCACCCAGGGCGGAACCATCCCATGAAACGCAACTCAGTTGTTTCGCGACGCGGACTGCTTTCCAGCCTTGCACCCGTGGCAGCGCTATTCCCGTATCTGCGCCGCGCTTTCGCCGACGAAATCGTGCCAGAGCCGCGCCTCATCCTCCTGATGCAATCCAACGGGACGACGCAGTCGAACTTTTGGCCGACGCCGGCACTGGCCGACTCAAAAGTCCTTACCCCCCTGCTCGACGACGTCAGCTTGCGAAGAAAAACCACGGTGATCAAGGGAATCTTCAACGGCGACGGCGGGGCTGGAAACGGACATGACTTTGGCTTCGCGGGCCTTTGGTCCGGATACAAAACCGTGGGCCCTTTTCACGATCCCTGGGGCAATGGTCCATCCATCGACCAGATCCTGAAACAGAAGCTATCGTTTCACGAGCCCAACCCAACCCTCAACTGTGGTGTGTTGGCCTCGGCGACCGCACCGTTCAAGAATCATCGCACTTCGTTCAGCTACCTCGGTCCGCACCGTCAGGTCCCAACCGAAACCAATATATACAAGCTGTATACGACGTTCTTTTCACCGCCAATTGGCGACGGAGACTCGAATCGATTCGCCTCGGCCGAGTTACGGCTTCGGCAGAATCGTTCGGTCTTGGATTATGTCCGTGAGGATCTACGGCAGCTCAAACCGCGATTGCCGGTTTCCGAGCGACCGAAGCTGGAGATCCACGAGGCAGCGGTGCGAGACCTCGAAAAGCGTCTTTCGGGAACCCTCACCGCCACATCCGGAAGGCCCGCCTGGTGCGATGGAATCGTGACACCGAAGCAACGTCTAGACCTCACACTGGAAGAGAATGTCCCACTTTTGATGCAATGGATGTTCGATTTCGTCGCTCAAGTTGTCTCGTGTGGACTCGTTCGCATCGTGACGTTTCCGATGGGGAACTGTGGCGAAAAGTGGTACTTTTCGTGGCTGGGAATCAACCAGAACTCCCACGACACGCTGGCCCATGCGGATAGTGGTGACAACGCCGACGTGACCGCCAAACTGCTCAAGATCAATCGTTGGTATGCTGAACAGGTGGCGTCGTTGGCGCGCAAGCTAGACGGCATTCCGGAGGGCAATGGCACAACCCTCGACAACACCCTCATCGTCTGGGGCAATGAGATTGCGACGGGGCCCCATACAATGGACGATATCCCGGTGGTACTCGTCGGCAACGGCGCGGGTCGGATTCGCAACACAGGCCGACTGCTCGACGAGGGGCGCCAACCCTATCAGCGACTCGGGACCTCGGTCTTGCGTTTGATGGGCCTACCAGCGGACGGCCTTGGCGAATCGCCGAACTGCGGGCCGCTCGTCGGCCTCGACTAGCGCGTTGCAAATTGCGGCAAGCCAAGGATGGTTGCCATTGCATCGGGCGGTGCATCGACAGGAAACGCGGCACTTGAACGCGACAGGCGGTCGATGAAGCGGGCATCAAACGGTCTTTCTAGATCGGCAACGTCAAGCGCCGCGACTGTGGTTTCCTTGCTGTCGCCCGTCATCACCCCTGTACCAACTGCAAAACCCGCTAGCAACAAGGCTGTGCGAACTGCGGTAGAGCGGCTGTAAGTATGTAGCGTAGCACCGTTGCGACACAACCGACGCACAGCGCGAAAGCTGGCGATCGACCACAGGTCGGCATTGACCTTCGGCGAGAACGGATCCCAGAACACGATATCCACCGAGTCGTCCGGTTGTTCCGAAAAAGTGTTCGGCAAGTTTCCGAGCCGCAATCGCCAGTCCACGCAGTCGTCCCGAAAATGGCCGTTCTCAAGCAACGATTGAATGGCGCCGGCGACCCTTTCATCGATCCCGAACGATGGGGCGTTGTCGCTCGTCATGGCGCACGCGATGGCTTGTACACTCCGATCGAAACTTACGATTTCAAGCTGCCGTGTACGTTCTCGCAATCGGCGCGCTGCATCCCAGGCGGCAATTGCGTTCGAGCCCGCGCCGAGACCAACATCGGCAATCACAAGTGCATGCGATTCGATGCCCCGCAGTCGCTCCGCGAGACGCGACGGTTCCACGTAAAGTTGATTCGCCTCCACCACCGGGCCCACCACCGGATGCATAACCTCGCCCGTGTTACGATCCACGATCGCCGGCGCGCCACTTCGGGTGACCACGATCTCGCAGTCGAGGCTATCGTCACCTTTCACAACACGGGCTTTCTTTCACTGTGTTCATGTTTATCGATTTGCTCAAGCTTGCGACGCGCGTAGGTTGCAAAGAAACCGGCCTCGATGGCGGCACGCGATTCAGCCATCAGGGTGTTGTAGTGGTGCAAGTTGTGTAGGGATACCAACCGGGGTGCAAGCGGTTCGCTGCATTTGAACAGGTGATGCAAGTAGCCCCGACTGAATGTCTTGCAGGTTGAACACTCACAGTTGGGATCGAGTGGATCATCCGACGCCGCGTTGGTGCCGCGGGTCACGCGAACCCGACCCGTTCCGGTGAACGCCGTCCCTTGCCACGCCAGCTGGGTCGGAATTACGCAGTCGAACATATCGATGCCCGCAAGCATGGCCTGCAAGAGATCGGGAGGTGTCCCTACCCCCATCAAGTAGCGCGGGCGTTCTGGGGGCAGCAGATCTGCAGCAAACGCTGTTATCCCTTCCCGTTCCGAACGGGTATCACCCACGGCAAGGCCGCCGATCGCAAACCCTTCGAATTCGTGTTGGGTCAAAAACGAGGCTGATTCCCGGCGCAGTTCCGGAAAAAGCCCACCCTGAACAATCGCGAACAAAGCCTGGTCTGGATTGGTCCGCGCACGCAAACTACGCATCGCCCAGCGGTGCGTGCGCTCCATCGCCCCGCGCGTTGCCCCCTCGTCCGAGGTTGAATCGATGCAAACATCCAGCACCATCATGATGTCCGATCCAATTGCGGTTTGAACCTCGATCGAACGCTCAGGTGACAGCATGTGCATGCGTTGATCCGTATACGCCTTGAAGTGCGCTCCGCGCTCGCTGATGGTCCGTTCGGACGGCAGCGAGAAAATTTGGTACCCGCCCGAATCCGTCAATACGGGGCCGTTCCAGTGCATGAAACGGTGGATCCCGCCAACTCGACGAAAATGTTCCAGTCCCGGCCGCAGCATCAGGTGATACGTATTGCCAAGCACGACCTGAGTCCCCACATCCCGGAGATCCGCTGGCGTGAGACCCGTCACCGTCGCTCGCGTACCGACAGCCATGAACACCGGCGTCTGCACCACGCCACGTGAAGTGACGAGGGTACCGCGCCGTGCCCGGGAGTCGGGATCAGTGCAGTGCACGGCGAAGGGCAAAGGCATCCGCCGACTCTAGCGCACACGAAACGAACACGCGCTCATAGAAAACGCTTGTCCACCTCAGGGTACAACGACAGCGATCCGCAGAAGTTCGTCGCTGAAAGCAGCCCCCTGTTCTTTACCGACCCGTGGGTTGAGCATCAGGCTTAACTTGACGCCATCCTGCACAACGGCCAGGGTCACGCCCCCCTGCGTCTGTTCTTTCGTCGTTCCAATCGTCATGATGCGACGACGTTTGACGATGGGACGGAGTGCCGCAAGATCAGCGACGGCGATGTCAGGTGTCGCCAACAAGACACCGACGCCGCCGCTCACGATTGCGGCTTCAATTTCCAGAATCGTCCCGAGGACAATGCTTTGTACCCGCAACGGAATGCCCTGCATGCGCAAGTTGGCCATCCCCTTGATGGTGTCGAACCAGGCATCGTTACTCTTGCTTCTTTTTCGCAACACACCCATCACAATCGCCTGCCCATTCGAGCGCGCACGCAGGTTTGCATCGTAAGCAACCGCTCGGGTCAGAACGAGGCACCTGCGAAGCAAGACTGCATCGGCGGCATCAGCCAATCCTCCGATAGAAATGCTCCACAACGCAATTGCGAGCGAAGCCAAAGCTACCCATCGCCGTATTGACGAATTGTGGTGGAAGGAAAATTTCATCGAACCAGGCAAGGGGAATCGTCAGGTTTCGCGTCTGGGTTGAGAGACATCCTCACGATACCCGTTTTAGGATCGATGCGAATCGGCCGAGTATTTGGGAACCGGGAAAGTGGCAAGCATGGCTCGAAGAGGAAAAACAGGGGGCAGCGGGTGGCGAAGGATTGCGCGGGCTGCGTTTGCGTGGGCAATCCTTGGCGCTCCGGGACGGGCTTTTTCTGCGGAACCGCTACCGATTGAGAACATCGAGGAACTTTCGCTCGAAGCGCTGCTTGACGCCCCCATCACGGCCGCCTCCCGCTACGAAGAGAACGCGAATTTGGCGCCAGGTTCGGTCTCCATTATGAACGCCGAAGAGATCGAGCGCTTTGGGTTTCGGAGTCTCGGCGAGGTCCTGCGTGCCATGCGCGGCGTCTATACGACGAACGATCGAATCTACGAATATCTCGGTGTGAATGGCTTCGGAATTCCGGGCGACTACAACATTCGTGTGTTGGTCATGGTCGACGGTCATCGCATCAATGATTCCATCTATGACTCGGCACTCGTCGGACTCGACGGACCGGTTGATGTCGAGATGATTGAACGGGTTGAGTTTGTTCGAGGACCCAGCTCTTCGGTCTACGGCAGCAACGCCGTTTTCGGCGTGGTCAACGTGGTCACAAAATCCGGTGCCGACCACTCGGGTTTCAAGGCGATGGTTCAAGCGGGTGGATTCACTGACCACCGTCGATACGACAACACGCGCCTAACCCTGAGGGGAGGACATCTGTTCAAATCCGGAGTCGACGTATATGGCCAGGCGGGGTTTTCGCACAGCCGCGGCGTCGAACACCTACGGTTCAAGGAATTTCCGGGGCAAGTGGCCTCCAATCTTGATTCCGAAAATTATTTGCATGCATTTGCGCGCGCGAAATGGCGAGGATTTCAGCTTTCGATACTCAGCCAACAACGAAGCAAGGAAGATCCCGCAGCTTCGTTTGGAGTGGCGTTTGCAATGCCTGGTACGAAAATCGCGGACGCACGAGCGTGGGGCGCACTTTCCTACCGGGAAGAGTTCGAGACATCGGGTATCTCGTTCGGATCCAACGTGTATTTCGATCGATACACTTACGATGCCGACTACTTACAGCCGGTACCCACCGGCGACGCAGCACTCATCAATCGGGACGAAGTTGTTGGCCTATCCGCCGGCGGTGACTTTCAAGCGAACAAAAACTTGGTCGAAAACGTGGGCACGATTGATCGGATTCGACTGTCGATAGGCGGGGATTTGCAAGAGCGTTTTTCGCTCGTGCAAAAAAACTTCGACGTTGGCACAACCGATGTCTACGTGGATCGGGATGATTCGGTACGAATCTTGGGCGCCTACGGCATTCTCGATGCGCAGATCTTGAAGGCGGTGCACTTGAGTGCTGGATTGCGATTTGACCGCTGGTCGGGATTCGCTTCGACCTGGAACCCGCGCCTGTCCGCGATCTGGACGCCAGCCTCCCGCACCACCATCAAGTTGATTTACGGTACTTCCTTTCGCGGCGCCAGCGCGTACGAACGGTTCTATGCCGCGAATATCACCCTGGCAAACCCTGATCTAAGGCCAGAACGGATTCGAACAGGTGAAATTGTGGGTGAGCAGTATCTGGGCGAAAAACTGCGGGCGGCCATCTCACTTTATCAGTACGATATGGACGGGTTGATCGCAGTTGGCGAGCCGATGCCGGGAGTATTTCAGAACCGCAATCTGCCCGTCGTCGAGGCACGTGGTGCGAGTGCTGAGCTTGAAGCACGTTGGGAAGGTGGGCTGCATGCCCGCGCGAGCTACGCGCTGCAATTCGTTCACAACACCGACGAATCCCTCATTAACAAATCTTTCGCGAACTCGCCACAACACGTGGGCAAGGTGCATGTACAGGTACCCCTCTGGTCCGATCGATTGTTTGCGGGATTCGAGGCACTCTATTTGAGCGAACGCGAAACGCCACAATCTCTGATTGATCCTGCAGCCGTGGCCAAGGTCCCGGCCTATCTAGTAACCAACCTCACCGTCACGTACACGCTCAACGAAGCCACGCGGTTAAGCCTCGCGTCGCGCAACCTCTTGAACACGTCGTTCTCAGACCCGGGTTCAGACTTTCATACCCAGAACGCGATCCCACAGAATGGACGCTCCGTGTGGTTGCGTGCGTCCTACGTTTACTGAAACTTCGGCTTTTCAGGGCTGTTGAACGTCCCACTTGGTGCGCAGGGCAGTTGCTCTCAACGCGGCCTCGTTTCCATCGACCACCGAATGATCAGCCTCGCGGCCCTCGAGGAACAATACAAACTCGAGCTGAGCCTTCGGCGTCTCGCGCTCGCCCGCAAATTGCTTGACGATTTCCTGCGCTGGCAAGGTTGAGCGGCCCATCACCCGCACAAGCGGAATCTCAAGACCGGTCATACCAGCCTGCGGACGGTAGATCCGCCACAACAGCTCGGTACAAACCAGCGCATCGTCCGTCGAAAAATCGAAATCGAAGTCGTACGGTTTACCCATGAAAGAAAACGCCCGATCGATCGCCCGCGCACGGTGTAGCGGTGATAGCCTCGGACGCATGGCCGCGAGATAGTCGCCGG
Source organism: Myxococcales bacterium (assembly GCA_043759805.1). Lineage (GTDB taxonomy): Bacteria > Myxococcota_A > Polyangia > Fen-1088 > Fen-1088 > JAWXBF01. Next base: position 11,469 of record JAYUPZ010000455.1, read on the forward strand.
CCGCATGTTCGAGTGAGTTTTGCACCACGCCCTCGCTGATGGCCTCAATCACCTGAAGTGACGACGACCCTTCTGCCCGCCCGCGTTCCACAAACGCCAACGGATAACGTATCGCCAAACACCGGGAGAACGGTGTGCCCTTCGCGCATACCGTGTCGACCCAGCTCTGAACCTCCGGTTCCGAGTCAAACGACACCGCAAGCTGTGACTGACTGCCAACGTACAAGAGTCCGTGCGGCCAGAAGCCCGGCAGTCCGAGATTCGACAGGTACCAGTTCTTGCGCGAAAGCAGGATATCGCCAGGCTTCAACCGCTCGCTGACGCCGCGGAGGTGTTGCGCTTGGATGAGATACTGACTGCCGTGTCGAACGCGCGTATCCCCCATCCATTCCGCCACCCCCTTCTGCACCGGAAAGAACTTCTCGCGCACGTGGCGTGCGATCGGACCCAATTCAGCACCGACCGAGGCCGTCGCCAGATCCATCGTGTCGGCACGATGGATTGCGGTCAGTAGCACTTCGATGAACTGCCACAGTCCGTCGTACCCGCCCTCGCGAACCCCGGTTCGAGCATCGTGAACGCGATCCAAAAAGGTTAAATATTGCTCGCCTGCTAGGACCCGCGATAGATCGGAAAGTCCGTGCAGCTGCTCGCGAATCGAAACAACGCTCCCGACTTTCTCGGACTGGGCGTGATCGATAAAACTTAAAACATTCGCTCGATCCGAAAGCAATGCTGCGACCGTCGATGCATGCCGGTACAAACTCAGTTCGGCCGCGAAGGTCACAAGGAAGCTGCGCACATGCCGGGCTCGCTCCATACGCGACAGATCGAAACGCAGATAATCCTCGTGGAACACGCGCACCCGATCGAGAACAAACGCGGTATCGGTGAAGCCACGCCACAACTGCAACACGGCCACTTCTTCGTCGGCCGATAGCACCCGATTGGTGTTTGGATCTTTGAAATTGGGCGACGACGCGAGCAAACGCACCGTCGCATCCAACCCGCGTTCGAGATCCTGGACCTGCCGACCGTCGAGCGAGCAAACCCGGTCAAAGTCGTCCGCGGACAGGGACGTGAGCGCAACCGGTTTGGCCAAACCATGCACCACATAGCGCCCGACCCCCGCAAAAAGCAGCATCGTTGCGAAAAAGACGATCCGCTTGCGGCCATTGGGCTTTCCAGCGGCAGGCCCCATCAAGACACTGCCGGCGATCATGGCAATAAGCGCGAGGCCCCCAATAACCAGCAAGGTACCGAGCAACGTAGGCAACCAGCGAACGCCTCGATCGGCAATCCAGTACCCTATGTTTACGCCGAGGCCAAGAGGCAAGGTCATTGCCCCGCCCGCAAACAGCGAACGGCCAATCCAAATTCGCCGCATCGGCCGATCGAAATCCTGTGTCACGGTTTGATGTCCTTTTTTTCGCGACGCAACCGCAACACCTTTCGGAACGCCACCAACGTTGGACCGAATCCGTACAGGAGATTGCTTATCAGAACGATGGCGACCGCACCTTCGATGCCGAAAAGTTGTCCGCCGAGAACCAACACGGCGATGTAGAAGAGGGCGATCGAAAGGCTGCGTTTTTTGTCTTGGCCCCCAACTGCTCGACCGAGGTGTGCGTAAGCTGCCGAGAACGAAACCATTTGAACGCAGGACGCTCCGACGAAAACGCCGACCAGTGCGGGATTGTCTGTGAACAAAATCAATGCGCACAAAACAACGATTCCGCCGACGGTGCTCGGGACTCCGGAGAACACACCCGGATCGGAATTGCCCTTGTTCAAGGTGAAATAGACCAGGCGACTGAGCGTGAAGATTGAATACGCGACCCCGATGGCGATGCCTTGCACCGAACCCAGCGTCCACCAGAGCGCAAATCCGGGAGCGATCGCGTAGTTGACGCCGTCGGCAATATCGTCTGAATAGACACCCCAGCTTGTTCCGCCCCAGCGACGTGCGGCTGCTCCGTCGAAACCATCAAACGCAGCACCGATGAGAAGAAACAGCAGGCTGACCTCGGGCAAGCCGCGCGAGGCGAACAACATGCTGAAAATGCCGCATACAAGGTTCGCGCCCGATAGCGTGTCTGCGATGAAACGCTTTTGCAGCACCCTAAGGTTGAACAGAACCACCAGCGCGGAGAACCCGATTCCGATCCACAACACAGCGGTCACGGTTTGTGGCTGGATGAGCCGAGGCAGCCACCCCTGACTCAAAAACAAGAGCGCCAACAGGGTTGTGTAAGAAAGACCCGTTCGAAGGCGGTTCTCGGAAGATCCGCGGCCAAACCAGTAAAGGATCACCAGCAAAAGATCGAGGGCGAGCTTGATGGCAAGCAACCAGATCGGGATCTGATCGATGCAAAACCACGAAACCATCATCAACAGCGGATAGTCGGTGATGCGGTCGAAAACACGTCCGAATGGGGTTTCCTTGGCTTGCGTACGCGCTACCAGGCCATCGAGATAGTCGAGCAAAGAAAACGCCGCGAACAGCGCCACTACCGCATACGGCGCAACCGGTAGAACCCCGACCTGGCGCAGAGCGAGAAATAGGAGTGGCGTCACCACCACCAGTTTTAACGTTGAAAGTGCGTTGGGACCGAGCGGAACAATGCTGCCCAGCTGGCTTTCGAGATGCGCGATCGAGGCGGGTTTGGGTAACACGATGATGGACTCAGGCGCAGTACACGCCGCCGTTGATATCGAGCGTTGCGCCGGTGATGAATCCGTCGTACTCACCGGCAAGAAACACCACAGCGCGCGCGACGTCTTCAACCGTACCACCGCGACCAAGCGGGATCCCGGAAATGATGGCCTTTGCAGCTTCCGGTGTCGTGAAGGTGTCGTGAAACTTCGTGCCGAGAATCAGGCCCGGCGCGACCGCATTGACGCGAATGCCACGCGCACCCAGTTCCGACGACAGCGCGCGCGTCCAGGTCAACACTGCGCCCTTGGTCGTGGCATACACGAGCGACCCGCCATGACCGCCTTTGCGTCCTGCCAGGGACGAAACGTTGACGATGCTGGCGCCGTTGGCTCGGGCCAACGCAGGCACGGCGGCGCGGGTCGTTGTTAACATCGTGGTCATGTTGATGTCGATCACCTGCTGCCAAAAAGCATCGTCTATGTCTTCAAGCCCCCTGCGCCCAACCAGGCCACCGGCGTTGTTAATCAAGATTTCGAGGCCACCCAGGTCGGCAACGGCATCGCCGACACAGCGTTGAGCCTCATCGGTCCGGGTCAAATCGGCTTGATGGTAAAAAACGCGTCGCCCGTGATTTTTCGCAACGACATCGAGGTCCAAAAGCCGCTCGCCACGGTGGTGAACGGCCACGTCGCAGCCAGCCTCCAACAACGCGAAGGCAATAC
>JAYUPZ010000456.1:0-3284 GCA_043759805.1 Myxococcales bacterium
GGTGGTCCGGACCCGCGCCCGATCGCTCAAGCAGGGTCACCGTGCGCCCGGCCTGCTTCCCCGCTGCCGCGACGATGCGCTCCAGATCCTCTTCCGAAACGTTTTGCGAACAGGAGCAGGTCAACATCAAACCGCCCGGGGCGCAGGTCTTGATGGCCAACGCATTGAGTCGCTCATAACCCTTTCGAGCAGCCTCGAGATCCTTGCGGGCACTCGCGAATTTGGGCGGGTCCACAATGACGAGATCCACTGAGCCCGGCGTCGCCGATTCCAGGTAGCGGAACACATCCGACTCGACCGCCGTGATTTTATCGGACAGGCGATTGTCGGTGGCGTGTTGTTCGATGCGAGCGACCGCGCGGGCCGAGCTGTCGACTGCCGTCACCTTGGTAGCCCCACCCCGCGCTGCCTGCAGCGAAAAACCACCCGCGTAGGCATACAGGTCAAGTACCCGCTTGCCCTTCGCCAGTTGACCCACACGAATGCGAGCCATGCGTTGATCCAGGAACATGCCTGTCTTTTGACCCGAGAGCGGTTCCACCACGAGTTCAATGCCGTCTTCGCGACAGGTAAAGCTGCTGCCACCTTTGCCGCGCACCGGTTCGCCCTGAGAAGCGAAACCCTCGACGTCGCCGTAGGTGCCCGCACCAACCTGAAAGATCGTTTCGGGCTTTAACAGTGCAGAAAGCGCATCGAAGATCGCATCGCGACACTGCCACAATGCAAGCGTTGTGATTTGGACCGCGACTCCCTTACCAAAGACATCCACAACGAGGCCCGGAAGGCCATCGCCCTCACTGTTGACCAGACGATAGGCTGTTGTCTCGGCGGATGGCAAACCGATCGACGTGCGAAGCGCCGCGGCAGCCTTGATGCGCGACTCGAAATAGGCGGCATCAAGCGGCGCCTTGCCCTGTTCGCGATCCAGCACACGAATCGGGATCTGCGAGTTTGGGTTCCACATGCCACGGGCAATGAAACGCTCGTCGTGGTCGTAGACGGGGACGATGGTGCCGGCTTCGAGGGTGCCTTCGACGCGCAAAACTGCGTTGCTGTAGACCCAGGGATGGCCGAACCAGAGGGGGCGAGCGCGTCCCTGGCGGAGCACCACCCGGTTTCCCAATTCACCAGCCGGCAATGTTTTCCAGGCGGGAGCGGCAGAAACGCCCGGAGCGCGGGGTGCGGAACGACCCTGTCGGCGGCCATGCAGACGTTTTCCCGAACCTTTTCCCGATCCTTGCGTTGCGTGTGGTGGTGACATCCGGCCATTATTAGCGCCCCCTCGTCCCAAATGCTTGTACGACCGATTCGACTCCCGTTCGCCGCCCTAATTGCCATGCTTGGCCTCGTTGCCATTCGAGGGTCAGCGCATGCGCAGGCCGTCGCGGAACCGGTGGAGCCAACCCCAAATACGGTACCGCTCCCACCACCGCCCAGCATCGCCATTTTCGCGATGGGGCGCGGTTCCTATCGATTGCCGCCTGCCGGTCGTGATGTGGGACCCGCTTTTGGGTTCGGCATCGGATTTGGGGGCGAATATCGCTACGCACATCTTTGGGAGATCTTGGAACTTGGTGCATCGCTTGATCTCGGTTACATCCGCCATTCGAAGGGTGTTACGGGAGTGCGAACCGGTCCGGGCGGAATCGAGGAAACGTTTTCGAGCACCCGCCTTGTCGAGGATAGCCAGTTTGTTGTGATGCAAACCGCCGCATTGCGATTCGAGACACAGCATCGATTCTGGGTGGGTGGCGGAGCCGGGCTCGCCATCGGCAATTTTCACAGCGACGAAAAAAGCCTCCGGCCCGGGGATCTGAGTGCCAATCGCTTCGCGGGTCGCTTCGCCTTAGGTTACGAATATGATTTTTCAGACGAGGCCTTCGTGGGCGCCCGGATGGACTATTCGCTGATGTTGACCGAGCCCACCTACAAGTGCGCCTGCGCCGAAACCCTGTCGATTTTCGGTGATACGTTTACCTTTGGATTGACCGTGGGATCGCGATTCGAATGATCGAGTCGTTGCTTTCGAAGCGTCTCATCGTCCTGTCTGGCAAGGGCGGCGTCGGTCGAACCACGATGGCCGCAATTCTGGCTCACCGTGCGGCGGCCGCTGGCAAACAGGTTCTCGTCGCCCAGATGGATGCGCACGAACGACTTTCGCCGCTTTTGACCCCACGGGGTCAATCGGTGGGAAAAGTCGGGACCCAAATCGTGAAGCTTGCGCCCAACATCGACGCGGTGAACATGACTCCGAGGGCGGCCTTGCACGAGTACGGCCTGTTGGTGTTGCGGTACGAGACGATCGTTAACGCACTGCTTGAAAACCGTCCCATTCGCAGCTTTTTGGGCGCTGTGCCCGGTCTCGATGCCTATTCAATGTTGGGCAAGGCCTGGCATCACACGACCGAGGTGCGCGGTAAAGATCCATCCGGTCCGCCCCGCTACGACCTCGTTATCCTTGACGGTCCGGCGTCTGGCCATGCCACGACCCTGCTGCAAATTCCACGCGCCATCTTGACGGCGATGCCACGCGGCCCCCTGTCGCGCGACGCTCGAAGCATCATGGAGCTTTTGCAAGATCCTGATCGTGCTGCGTTTGTCATCGTCACGCTCGCGGAGGAAATGCCCATAAACGAAGCCGTCGAATTGTGTAAAGTCGCGCGCGATGAGCTCTCGCTGCCGGTGGGTCCCATCATCGTCAACAAGGTCATCCCCGACGCCTGGGCTGACCCTTCCATGAATGCGCTGTTGCAAAGTCTTCCGGAAAGCACGGGCGACGCCGAGCTCGACACCACGCTTTCCGGTACGCGCGCCATCATCGCGCGTCGACAAGAGGGCCTTCGCCTGGTGCAAAGCCTGAAAGACCGAACGGGACTTGCCACCATCACCCTGCCTCGCCTCTTCACCGAACTCGGCAGTGAACAGATCGCGCTGCTCGCTGCCGCCATTTAAAGCGCGCGACTATTCAACCACGGCCAGGAGCGCGCCAGCCTCAACCGTGTCGCCACTTGCAAGCGCGATCCGAGTAATCGTACCCCCGCGCGGGGCCGAGACTTCGTTTTCCATCTTCATGGCCTCGATGACGGCAATCGGCTGCGTTGCCGTCACAACGTCGCCGGCCTTGACCAGAATTCGTATTACTTTTCCTGGCATGGGGACCGTCACCTTCAACGGTCCAGATGTGACCTTGCGCGCCCTGCCGGCTGTTTCCGCAAGCGCAGCCAGTCGCGTGTCCTGTACTTCGGCTACCCAGGGGCCCGTTCCGGGATGCCGCACATCGTGCA
>JAYUPZ010000457.1:0-6907 GCA_043759805.1 Myxococcales bacterium
CTCGACCATGAAACGCCCGGGCCGATCCGGTCAACGTCATACGAATGCTCTGTCGCGCAGGGTCGTGGCGAAAGTCGTAGCTTGCATAGCCCAGGGATGCGGGATAGCGCGCCGTCACCTTCACGGCCTGTGTACCCGCAGCGGCAAAGCGCGGCGAGAGTGTCACGGTGCCGTAAGCGCGGTCCGTGTCATTCACGCCGCCGAGTCCCTCGACGAGCGCTGCCATCATGTTGGCTGCCGCCCAGTTGTCGGGTCCTCCAAATGAAATCGGACCGGGCTCGTGGTACGGCATACGATCGGCGAGCGTCATCGCAAGCACGCCATAAACTGCGCCCGTCGCGGGAGCCTCGATGACGAGCGATTTGATCTTTTTATCGGGTTGCGGATTCGCAATTGCGGCCCAGCTCACGCCAACGTTCTTCGACTTGCCGTTGGCACCCCGCCAGGCCACCGCGGCATCGGGCGATGCCACGGGTTGAGGCTCGGCTCCAGGTCCGTTGCGCCTTTTCCCACCGAGCATCGGGTCCCACCACCCGGAAACGTGAACGCCACGTTTGATGTACACACCTTGTGACGAACCATCGTCATAACGAAATACGATTACCCCGGCTGTATCTTCGCCCTTGGCCGGGCCCTGGTGAGAAACATGGACCACGTGCACCGCGGCGGCCTTTCGAGCAATGGGAATCGCGACCTCGCTCTTCCATCCAGCACGTCGCGAAACTGCGATGAGGGCTCGACCCTGATTGGTTGCGGGATCGAGGATCTGAAATGGAATGTCTTTTACTTTCAGCTCGCCCGGAGGCAAGCCGGCCATGTCGTTGCCCTTCTCGCCTTCCATCCACGGCCGCGAACCCTTGCCTGTCTCCGAGCGCAAATCCATGTTCGCAGCCTTGCGCAAGTCGATGATTGTGGTTGTTGCGGGACCGGGCGCAGGTTCAATTGCCCCTGTGTAGGCGAAGTGAATTTTGCCATCCGTACGCTCTGCCAGCGCCAGACTTCTGTCGAGCACGCTTGCACCGTAAGCCTCGAACCCATGTGCGAACGCTCCGCGAGCAAGCTCGCCCGCGGCGTGTCCGGCAACACCACCGTTCATGTATTGCCATAGCCCGTTGTGATCGCCGAAACCCTTTCTAAACGGCGGGTAAATTGCGTACCACTCGCCCGGCGAGCCCGGTGGCAGGTGTTTGCCAAGTTCCATGTACGTCCGGATGATTGCGGCAGCCTGTGCATGCGGCAAACCACGATTCAAGGAATAGGCATTGCCCTGTGCAATTTGCGAATCCATCTCGACGCCCAGATCGCGCTTGACCGTCGGATCTTCGTCAATGAAGTGGCGAAAGAATCGCCCATTCCAGGCAAGCTTCGTGAGCCGGTCCAAAATCACGTCTCCTCGTTTTTTCCACGCATCGGCGTCGCTTTTGCGTCCGGAGCGCGCCAACATTTCCGACAATCGGTAACACGCTTGCGTGTATCCCGTGTTGTCGCCGAAGAACACGCCGAACTTTGTTTTCTGCGGATTGATGGTCATCGTCGGGGCAGAGGTATCCCGAACGAGGTATTCGTCCTCCACCTGAAAATCCCAGGAATCAATGGTCAAAGGACGCTTCAGCAACTCGAAACGCTTTGAATAGCGCGATGGATCCGTCACGCTATAATCAAGTGCACGGACAGCGGAAGCCAGACTTCCCGCCATCCAGCGATCATCGCCTGATGCTTTCCACGCTTGATAAAGGATATTGACGTATTCATATTCAACGTGGTTTTCCGTCGGCTGCCGAACAAACTGCAACCCGGCATCGTGTAAGACGTAGCCCAGGTGGCCGTAGGCGGTGTCGTAGTGTCCGATGCCACCGTCATTGGAGAAATTGCTGAAAACCATGCCGTCAGATTTTTGCGTGGCCGAGAATATGTCGTACGAATCCTTGGCATACGGCGAAAAGAACAGCATGCCTTTCATCGTGTTCGATTGATCAAGCACCCAGGGCACAAAAAAACGATAATCTCGCCCACGCCAGGTGCGCGAGCCCGCTACTCGATCGCCAATCATCGTTCGGGTCGATGCTTCAAACAATCGACGATACTTTCCCGTCGCATCGTCGACGGCGGTCGTCGCATCAACCGGAAATTCTGCCTGCTCCACCACCTTGCCGTTTTTATCCAAAACCGAAACCGTGTGTTTTCCGAGCGCTCCCGCCACCGTCAAGGTCAACCGTGGCACGGCCGGTCCGCGAAAGTAGGTAAGCCCTGCGCCATCGGCAACGGTCACCGTCACACCAACGGTGTTGGTTGCAAGCACGGTGAGCGCATCAAGGGGCGCGAAGGTAGGGGTCTGCCTCGGCTCTATCGCAAAACGTGGACCGGTAGCCTGAGACGCGGGCACCGGTGCAACAGCAACCCCCAACAACATCGCAACAACGATTCTTGTATTCACGTGATGAGGGTACGCGCCCGCGCTTGCAACGTGCAAAGCCTTGTGAGCCCATGACAGCGATTTTACCGTCGAAACGCAAAAAATGGGCTGAAACGCCTACGGCGTTCGTGCGTCCCCTAACGCCGGGGCACACGCGTATGCCGCCGACCTATGGAAACTGTCATGCGACGCGCCCAGATGGGAGCCTCGGGTATTTCTCGAATGCGCTTGCTGAAGGTTGCAAATCGTTCGGGATTCATTGCCGGGCCTATGAAGGATATGGTCCGCAAGATCTGTTCTATTCGATCCAGATCCATCGCGTTTTCGTCTTCGAAAACCCGCGTGGGCTCCCACGTCACACCAGCCACGGCGCCAATCTGCGCCACTGCCTTTAACGTATCACGTGGCCTTCGAGGCGCAGACTCGTTCATGATTGTTTCCACCTGTTGCATGAAAGGCGTATCGGCGAATTCGTTTCGGATGACGCAAAGCACACCGCGCGGCGACAACACGCGCGAAAGCTCCGCCCCTACAAGCTCCGCGTCCAAAAAATGCAAGGCATCTGCTACCAAAGCCAAATCGATACTTTCCACGCCAAACGGAAGATCTTCGGCGGTCGCGTGAATCGTCTCGATCGAAAGGCCCTCCCGGGCAGCCGACAGCTCAAGCTGGCGCAACATCGCTCGTGCGGGTTCGATCGCAACCACGCGAGCGCCCAGCCGTGCGAGGGGCAATGCCAGATGTCCAGTGCCGGCTCCGACGTCCAGCACCCGGAGCCCACCCTGCACGATGATTTCGCGCAAGAACGTCAGCAACGCCGTCGGATAGGCCGGGCGAGAACTGTAACAATTCCCCATACGGTTGAACACCCAGGCGCCATCGTCATCCGCTCGTTTTCCTCGGCGACCCAAACCCATGGTCAGCGGGTTTAGCAGGGATTGGCAATGTCGGCACCAACCAACGCGGAACCAGTTATCAGACCCGCGTCAACTGTGTCACGGGACCTTTGCCTGGATCGTTCGTTCCGAAGGTGTCGATGTTCATCCCGAAAGCCTGTCCAATCGAGGTGAGCAGACGTTGATGGGTCACCCAACGTGCGACCAGGAGGGGGCTTCCCGGTTCAGTCGCCGAATGTGGAAGTGCAATTGCCTGTCCCGTTTTGAACGCAAAGTTGCCACCGCCCGCCATCCACAACGGAAATCGAATGTGGTTGTGTGGCCCAAGACCAAAGGCACTGTGATTGGTCGTGGTATCGGAACCAAAGACAATCAGGGTGTTGTCGAGCAAGGTTCCATTGCCTTCTTTGATTGCATCCAACTTGCCAAGCAGATACGCCCAGCGATCCGCGTACCAACGGTCGTATCTCTTGTGATTCTCAACGTGGGGCGGAGCGGCTTTCGTATCACCGTACGCATGCGTCGTATCGTGTTGACCCACACCATCAATGGCGTCGATGCCACCGTCGCAGATGCCAAGCTGCAGCGAAATGTGCCGGGTCATGTCACAGGCAAATGCTGCCGTGATGAGATCCATTTGGCTGTGAATCGAACCTGTCAATCCTGAGCCTGTGAGGTTCGGCTTGGCACAACCTGCGGCCGCAGTGCCAGGGGTTGCAATCGGCCCACCCGGCGCGGACGGCGTTGTTGGCGTCGAATCGTTCGGTGGCGTATTCATCGCAAGTAACTTCAGTCGATTCTCGAGGCTGTTGATGCCGTCAAGGTGCGCGTCCATCCGTTCACGATCTTCGGCCCCCGCCAGCTTTCGAACCCGTGCGAGTTCGTCCTTCACCAGATCCACAACGGACTGTTTTTGCTTCTGCAGTCGATCGGCAAGACTGGTATCCACAGGCGGTTTCGGAATGGTCCCGCTGCTGCCGCCAGTGCCGGAAGAAGGAGGCGCCGTTGGACCGGTAAAATTCGCGAAGAGCTGGTTGAATGTCGTTTGCGCATTCGTCTGTGCGGTCACCGGCGTTTGCGCTTTGCTGTAGAAAATCGCCGTGTGTTGCGACGGCGTTCCCGAGTTCACCCCAAGTGCGAGTGAACGAAATGCAGTTTTCGCTTGAGCATACTGAAAGTCCGCAACAGCTTGTTCGATAGACGGACCCCCCGAGAGCGGAGTCATCTTGCTGCCGGTGAACACCATGTTTCCGCCAGCAGCGTGCTCGTTGTCTGGGTTTTTGAAGAACCACTGCGCGCCGTACATGGCCAGTCCATCGAGGTAGAGCAGTTTGCTCTTCCAGGGCTGCAGCGCGGTCATGGTCTCGCCGAGGGTGTAGTTGGTTCCAGTTCCGGTGGGCCAGAACGAGGGCTCAAGGTATCCCATCGGTGAGAACACCGTCAGAATTCGCTTGGGCACTGAAGCCGCATGGACAGCTTTGGGTAAAAAGGGCCCGAGGCGGCTTACCCCACCACCCACGGCAATGGCAGCCAGCAATTTGCGTCGCGAAACAGAGGAGAAAGACATGACTACAGACCTTTCTTGAAGCGAAACGCATCACTTTGCACAAGGGACAGGACAGCTTCGCGAATGTTGCCCTGACCATCCTTCAATTTGGAAATCATCTTTGCTTGCGTGCAAGCGTCGGCATCCTCTGGCTCACGACCGAAGGCAAAGCGAAACCACTGGGTTGACATGCATTCGCGCAGCTCGGGGCTTGCCGCCAGCTTGTCGACCATCTCACTGGCGTTGCCAAAAACACCATCTCCCGTGATGCCCTCGATCTCACCCGTCGCATCAATCTGATGGCCACCGTCGTCCTGCGTGCGATAGGCGCCAAGTGCATCGTAATTCTCGAACCCGAATCCGATTGAATCCATCATGCGATGGCAACCGTTACACGTTGGGTTTTCCATGTGTGCGCGCAACAGTTCCTGCGCTGTCATCTGCTCCGCATTGGGTGGCAAACTAAACTCGACCTCGACATCGGGTGGCGGAACAACGTTGCAGAGAAAGTCTCGACGTACCATATGTCCGCGATTCACGGCACCGCGCGGTGTCGGCAACATGGGATGAACGGCCTGCGTGCCAGCGAGGGTCAAAAGCCCTTTCCGAGTTCCATCTTCGATGATGGCCCGGCCGTCTGCCCCGGCCTTTGCATCCGCTCCGTAAACCTTTGCCAGGGGCCCCGCGGGGAACACGTAATTCGCTGACATCAGTTCTTCCACGGAGCCGCTGCCCTGGTCCATGACGTACGCCACGAATTTTCGCGTCTCGTCCGTCATGGCGGCGCGCATCCCGTCATTAAAGTCAGGATATTTGGTGGTATTTTTGGTAACCGCGGTCGTGTCGGCAAGTGCGTCAACGCCTACCAACTCGACGTGAAACCTGCTCACCTCTCCCGTGAACCTGGGAGAATCGACCAATTTTCGGGCGTGATCTGCGATGCCGCCGGCCGTGTCGAGAGCACCATCGCGTGCAGCCGCGAAAAGGTTTGCGTCGGGCATGGTTCCGGTAAGCAAGAAGGACAAACGCGAAGCCACCTCGTAGCCGTCGAGTTTTCGCAGGCCGTTGTCGTCGGCAATGCCGGACTCGACCATGTAGAGGAATCGGGGAGCCTGAAGGGCAGCCTCAACAACCAGGCGAAGGCCAACCGCAAAACTCTCGGCTTTGCCCACCCCGTAGACTTTGGTCAAGGCCGCCGACTCCTCGACGGATAGCGGATGTCGGTAGGCGCGCTCACCGAAGTCCTTGATAAATTGCGCGGCACAACGGTCTTCGCCGCCGGGTGCAGCCGTATCACATCCACCCAGTAGCGTTTTTACGTTGCCGACGGCCGCCTTCGCCGCGGATTCAGCTGTGGATGCATAGGTACCAACATCCACTTCCTCGACGGGGAATGCAGCGTTCGTTCTGAACCTGGCCGTCCGCGAGTCGGGCAGAAATCCAGAAATGCTGGGTGCCGGACCGAGCAGATCGCGAACAGCGTTTGAATATTGAGCTGCCGTCAAGCGACGCCATTTGCCTGGTGATACGGAAGATGAACCAGCACAGGCGGTCTGCTCGTCGGGGATCTCCTGCGGGCCGGACCCCGAATCGCCTGGCTTATTTCCGCTGACACCTGCCTGCCCAGAGACAATCGAGCCTGAGCACCCTGCGCCGGTAAACAGCACGGCGCCGACCAAACCGGCACTCACCCATTCAGAGAACAAACGTGGACACTTCATCGGACCTCCACAGACCCCATGGGAGTCGCCTTGAACTTGGATTTCTCCCCAAGGATCGGCGCAGGTCACCATCAGTGCAAGTAAAATCTATAATCTATCTATAAGACAACGGGTAGTTATATAGTACCATTGCTCTACGTCGGAACCATGGGTTCGCAAACGTTTCACCCGTTGAACGATGCAAGGCGGCGTTTTGCTTCCTCCACCCACGGATCGTCCGCCGGAGCGTGGGTCAGGCGCAGGAAAGCTTGCAGGTGTTCGCGCGCTTGCAACCGGCCTCCGAGTGTCTCGAGAGCGCTCGCAAGGTTGTAGTGCGCATCGGCAAAATCGG
>JAYUPZ010000458.1:0-6907 GCA_043759805.1 Myxococcales bacterium
AGAAACCGGATAGCCGAGGTTCAGCAACACTTCGGCAATGCCGGACATGCCAATCCCGCCTATGCCGACGAAGTGTATCGTGACGTCACGCTTGCGGAACATTGGAGAGAAGGACCATCCTCATGCACTCTGCCTGCCATGAGCAGCGCTATCCAGTTTTCGAATGCTGTCAAACCCTCGGAATCACTGATTAGTAGGACGAGTTCACCGACATTGCGCGTGGCTACCCGGGGTACCGCGGGAGTCAAGTACCCAAAATGACAACAGAAAAGGTGTGGAAAACATCCGCTGGTATGACTTATCGATGTGTTAACATGGTCGCCACCAGTAGTTTTTGGCCACAGGCCAAAGGGAGTCCCAAATGTTCAAACCATGCGCGCTCACCGTAACCGGTGTGCTTATTTTTTCATTCGGTTGTGGAGCTGACAAGGGTGGTGGCTCGGGTGGCGATCCGTTCGCTACCGGCGGCAAAGGCGGTGCCTTTGGAACCGGCAACACGGGTATTTTCGGCACGTCGCTCCAGCCAAACACCGGTTCCACGTCGGGCACCGATCCGGGCGACGAAGACGCCACGGCTTGTGGGCAAAAGAACTTCGACTTGCAGCGGTTACCGCCCGAGGTTCTGTTGGTTCAAGATCGCTCGGGTTCCATGATGCGCAATGCGACGGGCAATGAGGGCAATCCGACAAAGTGGAGTGAAACAGTCAACGCGCTCAAGAGTGTGTTGTCTCAAACGGATCAGGGTGTTTTGTGGGGCATGCAGCTTTACCCGACCTGTAAAGCGGGGGACAATCGAACTTGCGCCCCGACACCCTGTACCGTGAGCGGCCTTTCCATTGATCCGATGATTGGACAGGGAGCGCAATTGACGGGAATGATCGAGCAAAACACGCCCACAATCGATACGGGGGCGACACCGACCACGGCAGCGGTCAAACTCGCGACAGCGGCACTGATGGCACGAACGACGCCGAATCCAAAGTTCATCTTGCTGTCAACGGACGGTGAGCCGAATTGTTTAAACCACAACGGCTCGAATTCCGGTGGTGGCGATGTCGATCCCGCAGGTGCGGTGGCGGCCGTGTCGGCAGCCCGGGCCGCAGGCATCGATACGTTTGTTATCGGCCTCGCAACGCAAGCCGCCACTGCCACTCTCAATCAGCTCGCCGAGGCTGGTGGCCGACCCCAAATGGGAGCCACCAAGTATTATTCTGTCTCAAGCGGTGCGGCGCTGACGACGGCCTTGACGAGCATTGCGAGCCTTGTTCAAAACTGCAGCTTTCCGCTTGGTGCTGTTCCGCCTGCGGGCAGCACGGTTGTGGTACAGATCGACGGCACGACACTTGGCATGAACGACTGGCAGTACGGTCCGGGTAGCACCTCGGTCATCGTGACCGGCGCGTGGTGTGACAAGCTCAAGTCGGACAAGGCCAAGACCGCCGCCATCAAATATCGCTGCGACGGTCTCCCGATCGAGTAGCCAATCAGGGCTTTGCGGCGGGTGCGGGCTTGATGCCAAGTTGCATCACCACACCCGCATGATCCGAGGCCGCAAGTCCCGCGGCGGTTCGCGTGATCTCGTCATTTCCGGTCAAATACCCAGAGATTACGGTCACCGGACCGCGGGTCAGGACGACGTCTATTCGATCGCCATCGACGCCCGTGGGCGGTCCAGAAAGATCGCGACAACACGTTTTGCCGAGAACCGGCGTGGGCAGGCGTGGCCACGCATCGTTGAAGGACTTGTCGATATCAACAAACGACGCCCCGAATTCCGGATCGGCCGAGCTGTTGATGTCACCAACCATTAAGATTTGTTCCTTGCGAGGTGCAAGCAGCGTGACGAGCTCGCGCGCCTGATCGCGCTGAAACGATTCGAGCACGCCGCCAACCTCCAGGTGCACGTTTGCAAACACAACGGTTGCACCACCAATCGAGACGTCGATCGTGGAGAGGCCGCGTTTGAATTGCACGGGAAAACTGGCAAGCCCTGCAAGGTTGATCTCGACGTACTTGTTGAATGCCCGCGTGACCGGATTGGCAAACGCCACCCCCTGCTTGACTAAAATGACGTCGCGATCTGTCATACGAATGTCGTAAACCGACCCATCCGCGGTCCGGGCCGGTGCCTCGACATCGCTCAGCGTATTTGTGGCTGCGACCACATACGACTTTCCAAGGACAGCCAGCTCTGCTTGTAATAGAGCGAGAAAATCATGGACAACCACGTCTGCGTTGATGATCGGAGCCGACGGATTTAGATCGCCTGGCGTCTGCACCCGAAACATCTCGACCTCTTGCAATCCCAGCAGATCAGGTGACGCCGCTGCAATCTCGCCTGCCAGCAGTTTGGCGCGGCCCGGAATATCGCTCTTCTGAACTGTTTGCCAAAACGCATCGGACTTGCTGACAAGCATTTCCAGTGAATTCGCCAGGACAACGTTGTTCAGGTCTGAACCGAGATACAGGTTTCGCGTCATGACCCTCATGGGAATGCGAACGCCGTCGTCGGCATCGCCGCCCTCCGAGCAGCCGGAGGACAGCCAAGGGAACAGCAGGATGAGACAAGGCAAACAGCAACGGGCTGAAATCACGGTGGCAGTCTACAACGCCATCAACAACTTCGACACGTCGTAAAGGACATCGCCGCGATACGAAACGGGCAAGGGTTCCTCGTCAAACCCGTTGTCGGAGATGAGGTGGTTCCACGCCATTGCTGCCAGGGTTCGCAGGTTGATTGTGTCGTACAAATTGTATTCACCAAGCAATCTGAGGGCGCGCCTGTCACCGTGACAGGCATGCCGCCACATCGACACGGCAGCGGAACCATCGAGTTGGCGAAGATGCGCGGGTCGACCAATCCCGACCTTGCGTTCCAGCGCCTTCAGGCCGCCATGATGGCCAAGGCGCGCCCAGATGTGGCGCAGATCCACGTGCGCAACCGGTGCCACCCATTCCGGAAAAGCCCGCCGCAAAACCGGAACATCGAAGGACAGGCCATTGAAGGTGATGAGCAACGCGTCGGGTGGAACCAGTGAGGGAAAATGGTGCAAGTTGCGTCCTGCGAATAAAAGGTGAGGCCCATCGGCGCGCAACAATCCCACCGTGGTGACGACCCCCTCGTCCCGATCGGTCTCAATGTCGAGACAGATCGCGTTGTCGGAGAAACTGCGCAACAGGCGCCACTTTTCGCTGTTCGGGAGGCGCGGCGCAAGCGCCACCAGGTCACGACGAAGCAACTCGAGATCGGCGTCTCGAGCAGCCGCCCTGAGATCGCCTGCAAGCCGCTCGGGAACACCGGGCAGCGGCTTCACAGGTTGCAGATCCTTCCAGTCGCGAAAGCCCGCTGCCCAGAGTTTGCGCTCCCGGGTGGGCCCAAGTCCGGCCGTCAACTGAAACGTCGCACGCAGCATCTATTTCTCCGGAGCGCCTGCGCCAAAACGCGCGGTTATTGCCAGGGCATGCAACGCCGCCCGGTAGGTGCCCTCGGGACCTTCTCGTCCACCGGTTGCCGTGGCGGGCAAAAAATAGAGAAAGAGATAGCCGATATCCAGCGTCATCCGGTCAAGCGCAACACAGGCACCGACGGCAATGCCGACACGGGCCGAATCGGGAGCCGAAGGCGCGAGCGAATCGCCGTTGGCCGTTCCCTCTTCGAGAATGAGACCCGTCCGCAGGGCAGAGATCCGGGCGGCCCGATCCCACTGCAGGCCGATCCTCGCTGTCCATGCATCGGTGCTGTTGCGCTCGATGCGCTGGGTGGGCGTGGTCGGTTGTGTGAATTTAATCTCAAGTCGCTCGAACGCACTCCACCCCACCCGCTCAACCTGAAACCCGAGGCGAAGCGGAGGTTGCCATCGCCAGGACAGTGCAGCAGTCCAAACGTCGGGCAGCGGCAACACCGTGCTGGCGGGTTGATCCTTGAAGGTCGAATCCAAACGCGGATCGCTGCCAGAAAAATCAGCTTTTCCGTTGAAGCCAAGTTTTGTGCCCGTTCGGTAGGTCAACGCAAGTGAAAGCACGTCCGGTACCGGTCGCAACGATAGTGCGACGTTGGCGTTCCAGCTGTAGGCGTTTCCGCTCAATACGCCTCGCCCCATCGGGGCGGACATTGACATGAGCGTCGTCAAATCGGATGGCAAGCCCGCAGCAAATTCCACCGTGCCGTGCAGGAGGCTTGCCCCGGCTGCAACCGAAATACGATTACCAAGGGGCACCGAAATCGTTGGATTGAGCGCCACCACTGCGATGGAAATCGACTCGGCTTTTTCGGATCCTTGCCAGCCGCGAGGCCAGCTCAACTTGAAACCGAAGGGCGCATAAAGACCGAGCCCGAGAACGACGCGTTGCGAGCCGAGTACCGAAACCGGCACATGGGCAAACAGGTTGGGAACCGGTCGCAAAAGGAACTCGCCCTCGGTCACAGGACCATCATTTTTTGGTGAGAACGATACTTGCGGCAAGCCAACGGCAGCGGTGACCGAAACACCCCAACTTTTTGCAAAGGTGAGAGCCGCGGGATTGAACCAAACTGCGGCTGGTTCGTCAGGGTCTGCGGCCACGGCGCCGCCCTGGCCAAGTGCCGAGGCGGATTGCTCTTGAAGAAGAAAGCCCGAGGCCTTGGCCACGCTAGATACTGCGATAATTTGCAGCAGAATTGCCGCGAAAAGACGTTCGGGTTTGCGGGGCATGGACCGCGACCAGCATAGCGCTCGACCTGCACTCAGCGTTAAAAGGGCGCGAACGGCACTCGCTCGGGAGGAGCCTACCGGCTACACTCAAGGCCCACCGAGAGTTTTTGCATGGCCGTATCCGAGGCTGACATTTGGCACAGTTGCAGTTCCTGTAAAAAGCCCCTGCTTTTTGCCACCCCTTACTGGGAATGCAGCGTGTCGACCTGTTCGAAGGCGCGCATCGCCCTCTTCTTTTGTTCGGTGAGTTGCTGGGACGCACACCTGCCTGAAGCCCGCCATCGCGAAGCCTGGGCCGTCGAAAAACGCGCCCCGAGTCGCTCGGCACACGAGGCACACGTTGCGGCTGAGAGAGTCGTCCGCGATGCGCCGATGGTACGCCCCACGATCGGCAGCGCGGCAGCCCCCGCAGTGGTGATTCTAACCGGGCCGGCAACGTTGTCTGACAAGTTCGACAAGGACATCCTCATCGTCGTCTCGAAGCTGAAGAAGTACATCAAGGACCGAGCCGACATGAATACCTCGGAAGGTATCGTCGACCTGTTGAGCGAACACCTGCGACAGATCTGCGACGAGGCGGTCGGCAACGCACATCGCGATGGCCGTCGCACCGTGATGGATCGCGACGTGCGTCCGGTTACCGGCCGCTGGCGGGTTGTCCGCTAGCGAGCGCGCCGATTTGTGCTACGATTTCCTGAACCGCGGACGGCCGGGCCATCGTCATCATCGCCTCGCCCATCCTGAGCAATCCCTCGCGGTCAGAGAGTAAGCGCGCAATGGCATCGGCCAAACGTTCCGGCGTGGCGTCGTTTTGCGTCAGCAATTCGGCAGCGCCTGCCCGTGCAAATGCTTCGGCGTTCTTTGTCTGGTGATCGTCCGCTGCCGTTGGCAACGGAATGAGAACCGCGGGTTTTTTTACCATTGCCAATTCGGCCAGGGTCAACGCACCGGCGCGCGCGACAACCAGATCGGCTGCACAGTAGGTTGCCGCCATGTCTTCGATGAAGGCTTTGACCTCGACGCTACCCGAAAGACCGAGTGACGCGTACCGCTGTTGTAGCGATTCGAGATCGGCCGTACCGGATTGATGAACGAGGCGCGGGGCCTGACCACGCCTGGACAGGATCGCCATCGCATCCACCACCCGATCATTGACGGCGCGGGCGCCCTGACTGCCTCCCACCACAAGCAACGTCGGTTGATCGGAAACGTTTCGCGATGTTTGACGTGCGACTGCGGAAACAAACGTCGCACGAACCGGATTTCCGGTATGGACCACCTTGTGCGCCGCGAAGTGATGACCAGCGTCGTCAAAACCCACAAAGACATTGTTCACAAAACGCCCAAGCACGCGGTTCGTGAATCCCGGGACGCTGTTTTGTTCCTGGATCGCGGACGGAACACCCGACAACGCGGCCGTCATGACCATCGGACCCGAGGCGTAGCCTCCGACACCCAGTACGACATCGGGCGCAAATCGGCGCAGGATCGCTCTTGCACCCCAGAAGGCTGCGGGCAAACGCAACATGCCCAGCAGCGTCTTACCAAAACCCATGCGCTTGAGACCACTGACTTTCAGGAGTTCAAGAGGAAAGCCAGCTGCGGGTACCAACCGTTTTTCAATGCCGCGTTCGGTTCCGACGAACAACACCTCGCCCCCGGCTGCAACCACCGCCTCGGCCACGGCAATGCCTGGAAAAAGGTGACCACCCGTCCCTCCACCAGCGACAAGCAAGCGCAAAGGCTTCATCCGATTGCCGGTGCCCTCGGTTTGCCCGTCTCTACCACCACGCGAACACCCTGGCGATCCGTTCTGCGATTGCCCTTGCCCCACCCGCGCCAGTCAAAGCCCGCGAAGAGTGCGGCACCGCGTCGCGGTTCAGGATGCCCTGCGGAGATGTTCACGAGAATGCCCGCTGCAAACAGGCTGATGATGAGCGAACTGCCACCGTAGCTGATGAAGGGCAAGGTCAAACCCTTGGTGGGAACAATGCCAAGCACAACCGCCATGTTGGTTAACGCCTGCAATCCAAAGAGGGTGGTCAGTCCAAAAGCGAGGTAACAGCCAAACGCATCACGAGCGCGCGCCGAAGCCACAAGGCCTCGCCAAATCAAAAGCCCAAACAGCAACAACACCAAAAGGATGCCGAATAAACCCAGCTCTTCCCCGACGACTGCCAGAACGAAGTCGGTATGGGCTTCGGGCAAAAAGAACA
>JAYUPZ010000459.1:0-3264 GCA_043759805.1 Myxococcales bacterium
CGGGCGTACCCCTTGAAGCGTTATGCGCAGCGTTCGACGTGACACACTTACCATCGCTCTGGCAACAACGTCCACAACTCGTCGAGCAGATTGCACGGGCCCAGGCGCTGCTCGTGCGCAACCAAACGCAGATCGACGCCGAGCTTCTTTCTTACGCGACAAACCTGCAAGTCATCGGCCGAGCCGGAGTCGGCCTCGACAACATCGACATGCAAGCGGCCAACGACGCGGGTGTCGTGGTCTCGTATTCGCCTGGGGCCAATGCGAATGCCGTGGCCGAATTGACGATTGGACTTGCGGTGGCGCTGTCGCGACGATTGTTGTCCGCCGACTCACACGCTCGAAAAGGTGGTTGGGACAGAATGCAGTTCATGGGCCAGGAAATTTCCGGGCGTTGCATGGCCATCATCGGGTGCGGCGCCATTGGCCGATTGACGGCCCAAAAAGCCGTTGCAATGGGGCTGAATGTGGTGGGGTACGATCCCTTTCTTGATCCCGAACAGTTCGCCCTGACTGCATCGGGCATCCGCTTGATGCCTTTTGAACACGCCATCGCACAGGCCGACTACATCTCGTGCCATGTGCCAGCAAACGCACAAACGCGGGAGATGTTCGACGCGAATTGTTTCGCCAATATGAAAAAGGGATCGTATTTCATCAATACTTCCCGGGGAAATGTCACGAACGAAGCGGCGTTGACCGCAGCGCTAACCTCGGGCCACCTCGGGGGTGCGGCTCTCGACGTACGAACCATTGAACCACCGACCGTCGGCCCTCTGGAAGCGCTGGAAAACGTCATACTCACGCCCCACATCGGCGGATTGACATTCGAGGCACAGGAAGCTGTGTTGCAAATGATCTGCAGCGACGTTCAGGCCGTTCTCGAAGGAAGACCCGCACTTCATTGCGCGAACTTCCCTTTCCCCCGACGCACGCGTTAGATCATTCGATTCCAAGACAGACGTGTTTGGTTTCGAGAAATGCATCCAGACCCTCTGCGCCAAGTTCACGTCCCCATCCACTTTGTTTGACGCCACCAAACGGTGCCTGGCTGGTGGTTGGGACTGGGTCGTTGATCGACACGGTGCCAGCTTCGAGGCGCTCGGCCAGGCGAAAGGTCCGACCCAAATCGCGCGTAAAGGCATAAGCCGCGAGGCCGTAAGCCGAAGCGTTCGCATTTTCAATCGCCTCCTGTTCGTCGTCAAAAACACGGATCGGCGCCACCGGGCCAAAAGTTTCCTCGTTCATACACAACGATGCGGAGTCAACATTGGTCAGCAAGGTGGGTGCCAAGAAATTCCCCGATCGTTCCAGTCGCTTGCCGCCAACAACAATCGAAGCACCGTGCGCAACGGCATCTGCAATATGGCGTTCCGTCTTGGCCAGAGCGGCGGCGTCGATCAGCGGGCCCACGTCGACGCCGGGCTCGTTTCCTTCTCCCACTTTCAATCCGCGAACGCGTTTCTCCAATTGTCCTACAAATGCCGGATAGATTGACCGTTGTACAAAAATCCGATTCGCCGCGATACACGATTGCCCCGCGTTGCGAAACTTCGCCACCAACGTACCTTCCACAGCCTTTTCGAGGTCGGCATCGTCGAACACCAGCAAAGGTGCGTGTCCGCCGAGTTCGAGCGAAAGCGGTTTGATGCCGTGTGCTGCACCCGCAATCAACTGACGGCCAACCGCAGTGGAGCCCGTGAACGAAATTTTTCTGCACAGTGGGTTTTCCAACATCTCTTCGCCAAGCAGCGCCGCCGGTCCGGCTATCACGTTAAACAGACCTGCCGGCACGTCTGCCTCGTGAATAAGTCGCGCGAATGCGAGCGCGCTGAGCGGCGTTTGCGGCGCCGGCTTCAGTACCACGGAACAGCCAGCCGCCCATGCAGCGGCCGCCTTGCGTACAACCAACACCAGCGGAAAGTTCCAGGGGCAAATAATTCCTACGGCTCCCACGGGCGATTTGATCGTCATGTGACGTTTGCCGGCGACCTGATTCGGTATCACGCGGCCATAGGCGCGCTTGGCTTCTTCAGCGAACCACCGCAGGTGATCGCTTGACATAGCCACCTCACCTTTGCTTTGGGAAAGCGGCTTGCCGTTTTCGGCTGTGATCAGTCGAGCGAATGCGTCGCCTTCACGGTCGAGCGCATCAGCCAATCGCGACAGAACCCCCGCACGATCTCGCGCCGGTTTGTCGCGCCAAAGAATGAACGCACGCTGTGCCGCCTCGAAGGCTTTCGCTGCAACAGAACGATCCACTGAAAACACCTGGGCCAATGGTTGCCCAGTTGCAGGGTTTAGAACCGTCGCCTGTTCAGACGATTGCACCCAGCAGCCGTCGACATACAGGGCATGCACGGGACCAGAAGGCGTGGTGACAACTGGACTTTGTGGACCCATAAGATTTCGTAGCGCCATGCGGGTCGCAAGCCCAGCGAATACGCATTCCGGAATGCGGATTCAGCCTGGGTGACCTTGTCGTCGGAGGGCAATCAACCAATGCTCATTCAACCGAATGGATCTTTCTCACTGGCTGGTGGTTGTCGTCGCCTCAGCCATTGGCAGCCTATCCCAGGGGGCAACCGGTTTTGGCTCGGCCATGGTCGCGATTCCCATCATGCTGTGGGGAGGGATGTCGCTGCCCGGTGCGATCGCCGTCAATACCGCCATCATCTCGTTGCAAGGTGCAACAAGCTGTTGGCAACACCGCCGCACTATCCCCTGGCGCGAAACCAATGCGATGGTTGTGCTGCGTTTTGCGGCGGTCCCCCTGGGCGTGATGGCCCTCGCATCCATGCAAACTTGGGGACCAACCTTCGTCAAACAAGTCGTGGGTGCAACCTTGCTCTTGATTCTCGTTTTCCTGCTTGCGTTCAAGGTCAAACCCGTCGCGCGCGTGGCACCGATTTGGACAGCCCTTGCGGGTGGCTCAAGCGGTTTTCTAACCGGCGCGGTCGGCATGGGTGGACCGCCGCTCGTGACGTGGACGATGATGCACGACTGGGAACCCGATCGCGTCCGAGGCTTTTTGTGGGCCACCTCTTTGCAGATGGCACCGGTCTCGCTCGCACTCCTTGTGTGGCAATTCGGTGCGGAAATACTGTGGTTCTTCCTTGTTGGCCTGCTGGCCTTTCCCGTGGTTGCACTCGGCAATCGATGGGGAAACCAGATTGGCAACACGTTTAGTCGACAGGGATTGCGACACGTGACTTACGGCTTGCTTGCGTTTACGGCTGCGGTATCCATCGGCGCACCGTGGTT
>JAYUPZ010000460.1:0-3261 GCA_043759805.1 Myxococcales bacterium
GACGAGCTTGAATTGGCTCGAATCTGGAATCCTTCGATGTCACCCGCCTTGCATTCGGCCCCTTCAGCGCCGCCCTTACAAACGGGCGCTCCCACCTCGACCAGATTGCCAATCATCAGCGCGCCTGCGTTGTCGAAAACGATGCCGTAGTTTGCGGCCTTCTGTGCGGTGGCAGTCTTTTGTGCAAACGACTCTAGCGCGGCCTTTTCGTTCTTGGTTCGACGGACGTGGTCCTCGGCCTCCCGGTAGAGCGCGGTCGCATCGTAGTAGTAGTTCATCAGGCGATCGAGCAGGTTGTTTTCCAGACGGTAGTAGTCCGCCCTGAAAATGCGCGTCGTCGTGGGACGTTTGCTAAGATCGACCTGTTCGAGTGCCTCGACCAACTTGTAGTCGAAGGCAAACGTATCACCGGTGGCTGATGAGCGTTGCGCGCTCTTCTTGAGCTCGTCACCGATGAGCGAGATGGTCTTCGACATCTCGTCAAGTTCAGCCTTGATAATTTTCGCCGCCATGTTGGCGTTGTTGAACGCTCTTCGGCCGATGGCTGCACCGCCGAATCCAACTCCCACGGCGAGACCAACCACCAAAAGAAACGCACCCACCACCAATCCACCTTTGCCGCCTTTCTGTCGTACGTTTTCGATCGGATTCCCGTCATCGGGACCCAGATCAAACGTGGTTCCTGCCGGGGGGCGGAACGACGAGTATGGATCGTGCCGGGGCGCTTGCCGTACAGCGGGCTGTGCCGGCGCGCCCGGTGCGTACATTCCCGGTGCGGGAGGTAACGATCCCGCCGGTTGCGATGCGGTCGTGGGCAGCGAGCCGGTCGACTGCGTTGAAGCAGCGCCGGGATAGGGGTTTGGGGCCGCACCACCGGGGATTCCACCGGGGGCAACGGGGCCAGCACCAGGTTTCTTAATACCGAGGCGAGCCTTGAGGTTTGAGATGTCGGCCGGTTTCTTCGGCTGGTCCAAGAGCGTTCTCCAAACAGCGGGGTGGGTGCCGTCCTTTTTGCGACGGCGGACCGATATTCACCCCGGGTCGGATGATCCTGTCAAGAGAACTCAGTTACCTTTTGAATTTGAGGCGCTCGATGCTTCGATGAAACGCTCGATCGCGGCGCGGGCAGTTTGCGGGACATGGGTAAATCTCAGGGCAACTTCACCACCGGAATCGCGTACCAGCTCGCCCGAAGCGTTTAGGACCTGATCGCTGCCGGGCAACTGGAACTGGAGGCCCATGAACCGCGCGCCCGCGTCGGGGCCGCCCAAGGGTCGAAGACGCATACCCGTGGGACTTACGTCCAGCGCTACACAGAGGTAGGGGTGTCCGTCCATGTATCGGTTCGCCAACGCGTCGATGGAGGCGCGGTTGCCACTTCGACGGTTGTCGGAAGCCAGGGCCGATTCGGCGCGAGCGGGGGCGGCAACGGCTTCGACAGCCTTGCTATGGTTTTGCGAGTGATTTGCAGTTGAGCGGGTTGTGCGGCGCATGGGTGACTCCTGAGTTGTGGATCGTTTCGACTTACTGTCCTACATGTAGGTCAAGGTGGGGAACAAGTCAACTTTTCCGCAAATTTCGCAAATGTCGGACGTTCCTTTCGGGATGGTTTCGACGGCTTGACACGGAAGTTCTTGATATCGCTTGACTCGCGGACGGAGCGGGCCCGATAATGCGGTCCGGTAAAAAGACGCGCTGCTCAGGTCGTCTTTCAGTCAGCAATACACCAAGGGAGTCGCCACAGTGCGGCGCCCGCACCGACCGGAGGACCGAGAGGCATGAAGCGTTTCTTGATTGGGGGATTGGCCGCCGTCGTTATACTTTTGGCGACCCTGGGTATCTCTACGACCGTCACGTCGAGCCTGAAGGCGACGGGGGTTGCGGAGGTCGAACAGGCGGCTTTACGAGCTGCCCGTCAATATGAGCAACTGAGCCGCCTTGAAGGGATCGACTTCGCACGTTTGGCCAGCCACTACGCCAGTCGCAGTGCGATTGCGACGATAGCTGACGAGCTCGACGAGACCGCGCGCCGCAAGGCGGCGTTCACGCAAAGCGAGTTCATCAACGGCCACCAGGAAAACGAAGGCCGACGTTTGGACATCGTCGCAATACTCGACGCACAGGGCAAGATCATCGCACGCAATCTCAACGCAGAGGCGATGAAGGGTGATGACCTGGCCGCGAAGTACCCCTCCGTAAAGGTTGCCTTGAAGGGAGAGGCAATCAAGGACGTTTGGAACTTCGCCGGTCGCACCACCCAGGTCGCTGTTGCCCCGATTCGCAAAGGCGAGACGGTGGTCGGCGCGTTGCTGATGGGTTACGTGATTGGGTTCAAGGGCATGCGCGAAATGCGCGAACTGCTTGGCGCCGAAGTCGGCTTGTTCCATGAGAACAAGGTGCAGACCTCAAGCTTCACGAACGACACCCAGCAGGAAAATGGCAACAAGACGAGCGCCTTGTCGCAAGCCGTATTTGGAGAAGGTAGCCTCGCCGCTGCCGCTATTTCAACCGGTATGGCCACCGAGGTTCGCCATCTGATGTTGGATGGCGAGGAATACGCTGCCGTTGCGCTTCCGATTCCAGGAAACAGCTCCGAGAAGAGCGCTGGCGTGGTCGTGTTGGCCTCGCTCGCCACGGCGGGCGGGCTGGCATCGGGCGTCGGGGCAAAGATCTGGATGCTCGGCGTGATCGCCATCCTGATCGTTCTCGTGGTTTCGGTGCTGGTCGCCAAGCGCTTCATTACGCCCATCGACAAGATGGAACTTGGCGTGGCCGACATCATCAACGGCAACATCGACTACATGTTCGAGCCCGTGGGTTACGACCTTGATGGATTGTCGAACGGTCTAAACGTCATGCTTGCTCGATTGCTTGGGCGCGAAGAGCCCAACGAAGAGGAAGCGGACGAGGAAGACGCGAACAAGTGGAAAGCCGAAAAGATGGTTATCGACACAGGCGACGGAACGCCTGCCGGTGCCAATCCTGCGGCGCTCGCTCAGGAAAGCGAAGCGGCGTATTACCCGCGTTTGTTCAACGAGTACCTCAATGCGATGCGCGCTTCGGGCGCGCGTGCAGATGGCGTGGCAGTTCAGATGTTCACCGCTAAACTGCGCCTTGTTGAAGGTGGATTGCGCCGCAAGTGGAATTGTCGCATGGTGCGCTTCCAGCTGGTCAACCAGGGTGGTCAGCCTGTGTTCCAGGCTGTGAAAATCGCGTAATGCGGTTCCGGATCCGATGAAGATCCGGTCGGGACTCGACGCC
>JAYUPZ010000461.1:0-6863 GCA_043759805.1 Myxococcales bacterium
AGCGCCGTGATCAACATGCCTGGGGACAAGGTCGCACCTTGTTTGCCGCGCGCGAAGGTACACAGCAGAGACAGCGTCAGCACCCTCCGCGGCGCGAGCAGCGCCACTTCCTGTGCAATCAGTCCTCCCATTGAGTGGCCGACCACGTGACACTGTTCGATACCCTCGGCATCCATGACGGCCAATGCGTCGGATGCCATGGCCTCGACGCTGAGTTTGTCCTTGCCCGCGGGACTGTCGCCGATGCCACGGTTGTCCGGTGCGATGCAGGTGAAGTTCGCACGCAGGTCATCAATTTGAGGGCGCCATCCTTCGCCAATCAAACCGACACCCTGCAGCAGTAGCACGGCAGGACCGGAACCTTCTTTCAAATATGCGATGCGCGCGCCCAACGCGGCCGTCTTTGACATGATCTAAACCGTATCAATTTTCCGATGGGATGTCC
The DNA here is from genome assembly GCA_043759805.1 of Myxococcales bacterium. Classification (GTDB taxonomy): domain Bacteria; phylum Myxococcota_A; class Polyangia; order Fen-1088; family Fen-1088; genus JAWXBF01. Next base: position 446 of record JAYUPZ010000461.1, read on the forward strand.
GTCGCAGGACGTGGGCCAGTGTCCGATTCGTTCATTGACAGGTACGATTCTGCCGTTGGCTTGCAAATACCGTCGCGAGACCTTCAAGCTGCATGCATGCGTTCACGCCTGCCTTGCATATCGTTGTGGGTGACTGCACTGTCATTTGTCGTCGCTTGTACCTCACCTCGGGGCAATGCGTCTCGATCGGTGGACGAGCCTGTGGGGGGCAGTGGGCAGACCGGCGGCGTGGCCGGTGGAACAGGGCGGGAGCCCGATATTTCCGTTCTTCCCTCTCCCGAGGAATGTGAAAACAATAGGACCGCGACCGTCGGCTCGGGTGAGGTTCGCCGCCTGTCGCAGTCACAGTATCGCAATGCGATTCGCGAGTTATTGGATCTGGAAATGGATCCCTTGCTTCGGTTTTTGCCCGATGGGAAGACGGGTCCATTCGACGCCAATTCGATCGTTTCGGCAACCGAATTGGATGTGGAGAAGTATCAGGATTCAGCACGGAATCTGGCCACCCGTGTTTCGATTGCGAAGGTGCGAAACTGTGTTCCAGCGGGTGCTTCGGATTCCACCTGTCGAGACACCTTCATCAAGACCTTCGGCATGAGAGCCTATCGGCGCTCCCTTACGGACGATGAACTCGCAAGCTACCGCTCTCTCTTCACTGTCGGCGCCACCGATGGGTTCGATTCGGGTGTTCGTCTGGTGGTTGAGGCGATGTTGCAAAGTCCCAATTTTCTCTATCTTCCGGAGTTCGGAACAGAGACGAAAGGGGGAACCGTATCGCGTCTCGATTCATTTGAACTGGCGACCCGGCTATCATTCCTTTTGTGGGATTCGGTTCCCGATCTTTCGTTGTTGATGGCAGCGCAAGAGGGAAAGCTGCAAGACGACGCGGCGCTGAAGGGACAGTTAGACAGGATGCTTGCAGATCCGCGATTTGGACAGACCGCAAAGGCATTTGGAAGACAGTGGACCACCATCGACAAGATCGCCGAGGTTGGCAAGGATCCCGGGCGATATCGCTTTTGGAGCGCAGAGTTCGCGTCTTTGATTGTGAACGAAACCGAGCGCTTTTTCGAGCAAGTACTGACGAAGGGCGATGCGACGCTCGCCACGTTGCTACTGGCGGACTACACCTACCTTGATCCGGACCAACCGATTCCCCTCACAGTATACGGCTTAAACCGATCGGCAGTTGCTTCCGATGGTCGCGCTCCCCTTGATGCGCGTCGGCGCAGCGGCTTTCTCACGCAGTTGTCGGTTCTTTCAAGAACCTCGACCAACGAACGGTCTTCGGCGATCAATCGGGGCATCCTCGTTCAGGAAAATTTCCTTTGTGAACACTTGCCGTCTCCACCTGACAACGTGGACTTCAGCCTTCCCGCAAATGCCGATCGGCTGTCTCCGCAAGAATTGTTACGCGAGCACCAAAAAAATCCATCTTGTAAACCGTGTCACGGTCTGATCGATCCCATCGGTTTCACCTTCAGCCGTTACGATGGTGCAGGGCAGTATCGCGAACAGATCAACGGAACCCCGCTCGATGAATCGGGAAGTATTCCCGGATCCGATGTAGATCGCGCCGTTTCGGGCGCGCGCGAGCTTTCGAAGGCGCTTTCAGAGAGCGAAAAGGTCAAAGCTTGCCTGGCAACACACTGGTTTCGCTTTGCGCTTGGTCGCGATCCAACCGAGGACGACCTTTGCGCTTTGACTCAGGTCAAGCAGGCTGGCATTGAATCCGACGGCGACTTTCGTGCGATGTTGATCGCCCTGGCGCGTAGCACTGCATTTCGTTACACAAAAGGAGAGGTACAATGATTTCGCCCCGATTTCATCGTCGAAACTTGATTGCCGGTCTCGGCGGCGTTGCAATTCCCTCTCTCCTTGCCCCATTCGTTCCCTCGGCGGCGCGAGGTGCGGTGTCGCCGCCCAAACGTATTCTTTTTTACTTCCACTCGATGGGCTTTCTCGAGGAGTACTTCTGGCCTTCGGCAACCGAGACCGCAGCCGTCAACCCGGGGACTTTTACTGAGAATTTCACGCTGGGTGAGTCAGTCAAGGCACTCAACCCGTGGAAGAAGAAACTGATTCTGCTCGACGGCATCAATTGCTTCGGCATCGGTGTCAGCAACGTCTCCTACCGCGTTTGTGACAACGCACACGGCAAGGGGCTCAAGATGATGTTCACCGGGGGAAAAACGCTAGGTCCGAATGGAAGCAAGCCTGGCAACGCTCGGGACGCCGAGTGCACCAATGATCTTGCGACGGGCTGGCAACCCTCCGATGGTCCATCGCTTGATCAGGTGATTGCGGCGCGAATTGGCAGTGAGACGCCATTCAAGTCATTGCATCTTTCACTCGCCGCTGGCAGTGGGACGCATCGCCATGCATTTTGGGCCGGCTCGAACCAACCGATCACGGCTGAAGAGAACCCGCTTGCAGCCTTTAATAGATTGTTCGGAAATCTGACAACGGATACGGCTCTCGCTGCAAAATTGAGGGTGCGACGCCAGAGCGTCATCGATCTGGTTTCGGGCGAATTGTCTCGTCTCAAGGAGAGGCTCGGCGCTTCCCAGAAGATCAAGATGGAGAGCCATCTTTCGGCGGTTCGAGAACTGGAACTACGATTGAATGTCGCGGCGTTGAATTGCGCAAAGCCGGCGGCGCCGTCCGGCGCTTCAGGTGCGCCCAGAGTGGGGGCGCCGGCTCAGGCCGCTATTCGCGCCCATATGGATGTGATCGTCAATGCCTTTCGCTGTGACTTGACCAGAGTCGGTACCTTGCAGCTTGGTCATGCCGACGACGGACCCATTCCGGATGGGCAGCCTCTAGAGCGCCATCCCGCTGCGCATTCGGTAAACGACACGAATCCGGATCGGCTGAATGCCATCAGCAGCTATCGCAGGACGGATGAGTGGTACGCAAGTCACCTCGCTTATCTGTTACAGAAGATGGATGCGATTGATGAGGGCAATGGAACGATGCTGGATAACACGTTGATCGTGTTCGGCACCGATACGCAAGGTTGGTTGCGAGAAGGTGGAACCGCACACATGGGGACCCGCTTTCCAATGATGCTGATGGGTGGGAAAAACCACTTTTTCAAAACAGGTCGATACGTCAAAACCAAAATTTACGACATTGCAGGCGCATCTATGGGCAAGGAGAACCTACCCAGTCACCACCGTATTCTTGTCGCGATCGCGCAGAAATTTGGGTTGGGCATCGAGACGTTCGGAAGTTTAGATCCCGCTCTCATCGGAAATAACCCCGGCGGCCCACTACCCGAGTTGTCACTGTAGAAAGCGTCTGCCCACACGCGAAGGCTTCTTGGCGACGCAAAAAAGCCTTCGGAACCACGGCGTTTCCACCGTTGCCCCGAAGGCTTTCGTTACACAACAGATTGCACTAGGCAACTGTCATTGGTGCGCTGGCTACCAGCGACCGCCGCCGCCGCCACCGCCGCCGCCGCCGCCACGACCGCCACCGCCGCCGCTGCGACCACCGCCGCCGCCGCCGCCGTAACCGCCGCCACCACCGCCGCCACGACTACCACCACCACCGCCGCCACGACCACCGCCACCGCCGCCACCCGAGCGCTCTTGCGCTTCGTTGACGTTCAACGTGCGACCCTGGTAGTCGCGTCCGTTGAGGTTCGTAATGGCTTCGGCTGCTTCAGCATCCGTGCTCATCTCGACGAAGCCGAAGCCGCGTGGGCGTCCGGTCTCGCGATCGGTGACGAGCTTGCAATCCGAAACAGTTCCGGATTGTGCGAACAACTCACGCAATTCGCTCTCGTTCACGTCGAATGACAAATTTCCAACGAACAGTCTTTTACCCATGTGTCTGTATCCATCTAAAGGGATCACGATTGTTTTGAACTCAGATTTCCATCGACCCCGTTGACGGCTACCCGAACACGCACTGCTTTCAAACCCCAGAATGACAAAAAGCCCGGTCTTTCAACCGAGCCCTTTTTCATTACGGTTATTGGAGCGCCAGTATGTGACGCGGAAGGGTAGGTGTCAATGACAAGTGTATCAATGTAATAAGCGCAGTGTGTCATGTGGTCTTCGCCTCGGCCGAGCTCGGCGTTCACTGCCGCACTTGCGCCCTGAATCGGCTTGCGCTTTCCTCGACGACCAACTGAACCGCGACAGGTGATTGGCCTCGTTCGTCGAAGAGAACCAGTTCGTTGTTGCCGCTTTTCAGCCAGGCCTCCGGGAGGTAGAGACCCTCCACTTTTACTTTTTGCGGATATCGGCCGAGCGGATGGCCGTTCAGCCAACCGAACCCACCGAAGAGCCCTTGGGTCTTCACGCGGAGAATCGGCCGTGCACCCATCCCCGATGGCGACCAGGGCAACTTAAATTTTCCACGGTAGTACGCCGGAACGCCGACGGGCTTCGCCTGTGCATCCAGCTTGTGCCATGGGCCACCGGTTGGATTGCCGATGCCCCCACGCATTTTCCAAATCGGACCAACACTGGCACCTGCGACGATTTCGCCAGGCGGGATGGAAATAAGTTCCGGAACACCTGACAAAAATCCCCCACGACCTTGCTGGTCTTCGACGAGTAACACGAGAACATTGGGTCCGCCGTCTTTCCAGGCTCGGTCGAGATCCACTTCGTAGCCCCCAATTCCCGTGGGTTGTTCAAACAGTCGGTGACCATTCAGAAAGTAAACCGCGCGATCATCGATCGCTGGACTAACCACAACCCGATGGGCGTTGCCAGGCAATGTGTGAGCATCAAGCTGCGTCCGCAGCCATCGAAATCCGGGCGTGCGGTTGAATAGGTCTTCGCCAATCGGAACGGGTTTCCATCCGCCGCTCCCCTTCATGGGCTCATTTCCGATCGCTGTGGCTTCTTTTTCGTCACCACGGCTGGCTTTGGACGACCACGCATTTAGTCGTGCGCTACGTTGCGTGAAATTGCCCTGCCGCACCGTTACAGCGCCCGATAGACCTTTGCTCTCGCGGTTCTCGATGGGTCCAAGATAGTTGAAAAATTTGGGGCGACCGTAGTGTCCCGTGAACACCGCAAGGCTGTGTTTACCGGGCGAAACGTTCAGATTGACGACACGGGGCAGGCGAGCCGTGCCCTGATTGATGGTCGTCGTGCCGATCGATTGGCCATCCACAAAGACCGTCGCAAAATCGTGTGCGTCCTCGAACATCAAACCAAAATTACCCGCCGATGTCGTGGTCAGGGTTGAGCGATACCAACCGTACGCACCGGGTTCACCATCCGCCCCGATCGGAGAAGGCGTGCTACTTTTAATCCAGGTGTCGTCTTTGAACGTTGGTGACGCTTCTGCATCGGCGCGTTTAACCCGCCAGTCGACGATTGGCGGAGCATCGGGTAGTCCGCTTGAATTCACAGGGAGCACTGTCACGACGGGTCCATCTGCAAAAATTGAGATGGGTTCAGGTTTGGCACCGAGCGGCCATTCCGCGACCAGAAGAAACCCCTTGCCATTTCGTTTGGCGCTTTCAACGTAGGGAGCACCCGTCACGATAAGCGTTCCCGTCGACTCGTCGAGCGCATAGGTCGCGTCGGCCTTGTCGGTCGAAAGCAAGACAATTCGCAGGGTTCCCGCAGGCAGCAGAATTTCGCGCACGAGTGGCTCTGCAGCGATCTTGGCGGTATATGCCCAGGTATCATTCGTCTCACGGTGCAGATCGGACGATCCCTCGGCCGCCTTTTGTTCCGAGTCGGGAAACGCGAGCCGCAGGGTCACGTCACTGCCCACCGGTCCGTGTAATACGAATGTGCTGGTTTTGCCGTTCCGGGCCAAGGTCAACGCGCGCCCGACGCTGCTCGCGACGCGAGCCCCACCGACACTCACCACCACATCCCGCAAGAGGGGTACGATCTCGCCCGGCGCCAGGGTCAAACTACCACCACCTTTTATAGATGTCGTGACCGTTTCTGAGCTGGGATTGTCCACAAAGACCACTGCTCCCCGAGGCCCTTTGCGGGCGAATACCCTGAGACGCCTGTCCCCGGTCACGTCGGCAAATTCTCGATCCGCATTGCGCGATCCCACCAGCACCGATGCAAAACCCTGTGCAAACAGCCCGGCCCGCTTCATCCGGTAGTAGATCGGACGCAGATCGCCTGCTTCACCAACGGCACCGCCGTAGTCGTAGCTTGCGGCCAGGTCGTTGTCGTTCCATGCGCCCCAGTTGGTGCCGCCGTGGAACATGTAGTAGTTCCAGCCGGCGCCACCGAACGCCAGGATCTTCCAGGTGTTGCGATCGTAATCGGCCAACAACTTCGGCGTCAACGCGCCATAGAAGTCAAACCAACCCGGCCAAAATTCGGTCGAAAGCCACGGGCTTTTTCGCGTTCCTGGATCGAAAGATTGATCACCTGCGGGATCGTGACCATGGTGCAGGCCGCTCATAAAATGCGGC
>JAYUPZ010000462.1:0-14770 GCA_043759805.1 Myxococcales bacterium
TTGTCAGCGAGCGCCCGACCAATCGCATGGCGAATCCACCACGACGCGTAGGTCGAAAAACGGAATCCACGTCGGTAGTCGTAGCGATCGACCGCCTTCATGAGACCAATGTTGCCCTCCTGCACGAGATCCTCGAACGACAGCAGTTCGCGGCTGTAGCGCGCTGCCACCGCCAGGACGAGACGCAAGTTCGCTTTCACGAAGTAATTCTTCGCGTCGCGCAGACGACGGCGTGCAATTCGCACGGACTCCGCAAACTTAGACCAGTTCTTCACACGCTTTGTCACGGGCTCGGGTCGCTCGAGCAAGAACTCGGCGGTGAGCTCAAGGAAGATCCCTTCCGGATCGGCTTCACCAGCCGACTCGGCCCAGGTCAAGACCTTCTTGTCGAACGCACTCGGAGCCTTGCCAGCGGACTTCTCCGCCTTGACGGGCTTCTCTTCCTTTTCCTTGGCGGCGCCGGACGACGCACGAACCATCGAACGCTTGTACACATCGAACAGCTTGAAGCGTTCGGGCATATGCAGTTCGATGCCCTCGATCACGACACCGGCACCTCCCTGAAAGCACAGGATGGCGGCCCAAAGATCAACCTTGAGACCTTCGATTCGGCGGGCAAGCGCGAACTCCTGTTCGGGCGCCATGACGTCGATCTCGCTCACGTCACGCAAATAGCGCCGGAACAGACTCTCGTCACCGTGACCCACGTCCTTGCGAACCGTCTTGACGGGCTTCGCAACGATCGCCTCGTCTACCTCGGCAGGATCAAAATCCTCGGAAGGAGGTCGGGGAGGCGTCTTCGCAGTCGCCACTTTCTTTTTCGCTCTGATCAATCTCATTTCTATTTTTCTTTTCGAGTTTGTTTTCTATTCAGGAATTTTTTGCCACGAGAGCGGGCGCGCCTACCGGCGCCATCAGTCGGGAGATCATGTGGATCTCCCCTCCCAGAAGGTGGCTCAACTGGGTTCGTTGCACGACGGCCTGAACGGCGTGGTCAAGCGCACCCCACAACGAACGGAGCGAACAATCGACCGAGTGGACGCAAACGCAGTTCTCACCCGAATGCGTGTCACAGAAGCTTGCCGAGAACAGGCGTCCACCCAACGTATCGAGAACCCGACCCACATTGATTTGCTCTGGATTCACGTTGAGCTCGAACCCACCCTTTTGACCGCGAACGCTCCGCAGAAACCCGGCCCGACGAAGAACCCGAAGCAGCTTCGCCACGTAAGCCGTGGACAACGCCTCGCGCCGCGCAATCTCCGGAATGGTGAGAAAGCGACTCGGCTCGGCTGCGATCTGCAACAAGCAGCGCAGTCCGTATTCTTCTTGGGCCGTGAGTTTCATGAACGCGTGCGGTTAAGCATTCTTTCGGAATCGAGAAAGATTGACGGGCAAGACGTCGATGGTTGGGAACTTTTGGTCGGGGTGCAGTTTCTGAGCACGGGCAAGCAACAACGTTTCGCTCTCTTCGTGCTTCGGGTCCGGCAAGCAGCACTCCACAGGACAAACGGCCTGGCAGGCTTCGTGGTCATGGAACCCAACACACTCGGTGCAGAGATTGGGATCGATGATGTAAATGTCCTCGCCCTCGCTGATTGCCTCGTTTGGGCATTCGGGCTCGCAAGCGCCGCAGTTGATGCATTCGTCGGTAATGAAAGTAGCCATCGCGGTCCCTCTATTAATGAAAGCCGGGAAAAAAGGAAAGTGGACAGAAAAGTAAGTGTTTGATTTTACGAGTCAAGGAAAACCAGCGGTCTGCATTACGATAGCGGTTGCGAAGTTTCAAATTGTTTTGAATATTTCGATGCGGAAAGATGCTGATCCGCCCCAGGCCCCGGAGAGTGCGCTAGACCCCTTTTTGCTCCCAGCGTCTTGAAACCGGCCTGCTGAAATGGACATAAACCATTGAATTTACGACAGAATACAGCCATTTCTGACCAGACCATTCAGAACGCCGATCCTTCGATCCTCGTGCAGCATGAGATGGCAGAAATTGACGCGATGCTCATGGAAAAGATGCGGAGCCCCGTCGGCCCGATTCCGCGCGTCGGAGCACACCTCCTCGGGGCAGGTGGCAAACGCCTGCGACCTTTGCTGGCTGTCCTGGCTGCCCGGGCAACCGATGCCTCGATAGCGCACGCCACCGCTGTGGGCGTGGCCGCTGAAATGATTCACACCGCAACGTTGTTTCACGATGACGTTGTGGATGACGGTCGCGTGCGCCGTGGACGACCCGCAGCACGCATGGTCTATGGCAACGGCATCGTCGTGCTCGTCGGAGACTTCTGTCTTGCACGTGCGCTCGAGACGGTCGCGGAAACCGGCGTACTCACGCTGGTTCAGAGTCTCGCCGCAACCGTTCGTGAGATGGCCGAGGGCGAGGTTGCGCAGCTTGAGGGCGCGGGTAATCCGGATGCCACGGTTGCGGACTATTTTTCCGTTGTTGATCGCAAGACGGCCTCGCTCATCGCCTGGTGCACTCGCGTCGGCGGTGCAGTCCCCCCGGAACAAAACGCGGTGCTGGATCGATATGGACGGGCAATGGGCCGGGCGTTCCAGATCGCCGACGACATCCTCGACTTCGCGATCGACGAGGTGACCGCGGGAAAATCTGTTGGTCACGATCTCATGGAGGGAAAACTGACCCTGCCTGCTCTCTTGGCGTGTGATACGGATTTAACGTTGCGCGCACAGATCAAGGCAGCCATGGGAGAACGCGGCGTCAGCGAAGACAACGCCCGCGTTTTGGTCGCAGCTGTCAATGCAGCCGGCGGCGTGCAGGCCGCACGAAAACAGGCCCGAGCACTCGCAGCAACCGCGGTGGCCGATCTTCAGGTCCTTCCCGAATCGCCTTACCGTGATGCCCTGGTCAGCATCGCACACCTTGCGGTCGATCGCGTTCGCTGAGCACCGACAATGAACAACACCGTGAGCAATACCGTCACCCCGAATTCGGGACCGCTCGCGGCCTCGGTGGATGTGAAGGCCATGTTCGACCGCATTGCCGGGCGATACGACGCGGCCAATCGTGTGATGTCGATGGGGATCGACGTACTCTGGCGGCGGCAAGCACTGGCCACCTTTGCCGGGCTCCGCGAAGACGCCCTGTTTTTGGATCTGGGTGCGGGAACACTTGATGGTACCGCGGCCATTGCTGCAAGCCGCCCAGCAGCGCGTGTATGTGCGGCGGATTTTGCAGGCGAAATGTTGCGAGCGGGCTCAAACAAGGTGAGCGACACGCAAGCACGCGTGGCGTTGCATCAAGCCGATGGGCACGTCCTGCCTTATCGAGATGGCGTGTTCGACGGTGTGTTTACCGCCTTCTGTGTTCGCAACCTGGTGCGTCTGGATGTGGCCCTTGCAGAACTTGCACGCGTCACGCGACCCGGTGCCAAGATCGCAGTCCTGGAGTTTTTTCGACCCGAAAAGCGACGGTGGTTCTTCGATGGCATCTACAACCGCCATGTCTTGCCGCTTATCGGCTGGGCGATTACGGGCGATCGCGCCGCATATCAATACTTGCCGGAATCCATTGGTCGGTTCGATTCGACGCATGATTTTGAGGCGCGCCTGCGCGTGGCGGGTTTCATAAACGTTTCCACGAAGAATTTGTTTCCCGGTGCAATCGCATCTCTCATCACCGCGACGAGAGGCAACCCGGAATGACCAAACCCCAGAAACGCAAGATTGTGGTTGCCGTCGGCGGCGCAACCGGCGCGATCTACGCCAAACGCCTCCTCGATACCCTTCACCGTATGCAACTGGATGGGACTCCGCTTGAGGTCGGCGTCTGTATGTCGCGCGCCGGTGAGAAGGTGTGGCGACACGAATTGGGTGGACCACCTGACGTGCCTTTTCGACGGTATGCGCTGGATGATTTTTCCGCGCCGTTTGCATCGGGATCAGCGGGCTGGCACGCGATGGTTGTTCTTCCTTGCTCGGGCGGCGGACTTGCACGCATCGCCCATGGCATTTCCGACGATCTCATTGGACGCGCAGCAGACGTGATGTTGAAAGAGCGCCGCCGTCTGGTGCTGGTCATGCGAGAAACACCGCTGTCGACAATCCACCTCGAAAACATGCTCAACGTCAGTCGCGCGGGGGCCGTGGTGCTACCGGCGAGTCCCTCGTTCTACAGTCATCCGACGGACATGAACGAACTTGTCGACACGGTACTCGGTCGCGTGCTCGATCATCTGGATCTTCACAACGCGATAACCCCACGCTGGGGCGAAAACGGCTCGGAGAATTTGGAGTAACGGCATGCGCACTGAAACCTTGCCCCCGTCACCAAAACCCGGTGTTGCGAATCCAGCGCACGCCCCTCGGCACGCCGAGTTGGATCTGTTTGCTCTTGGGCGACAGGCCTGCGCGATTCGCGATCGTCTTAATCGCGGGCAAGGACTATTTTCGCGCACCCGGCAGCTCAACAAAACAGGCGCCTGGATTGGTCCGCGCGATGCAGCCGACGGATGGGTCGACGGTGAGGATGTGGAAAGCCTCGGCGGTTTGGCACGGGTTATGGAGCAAGGTGTGCGGGTCGTTCTTACGGACGACGCGTCCCTTGCGCAGATGGCAGCAGAGCTTGAACTTCGAGTTTGGTGGCGTCTGCCTTATCACCGCGATGACGAGCGCACGTTGCGCGAAACACGCATTCAAGAAGCCGTGGGACAAACCCACGTCGAGGCGATCTTGCCGACGCCCAGGGGGGAACCCATGGGAATCGATACCCTAACGCTGTTCGCACAGATTCGTAGCACCGTCACGACGACGCACCTCATTGCCGATTTTTCACGCCTCGGTCATCGACTCGCGCAGATGAGCCTGACCATGGGCGCCGATCAGCTGTTCGGGCCAATCGTGGCAGAACGCGCCCTGCGACTCGGCGACAATGCCAACAATCCCGCCATGACCCGGCGTGAAGCGGCTGCGCTTATGCGCGGGGCCGGCCTCGTTCCGCATGAAAGAACCACCTTGGCCATCGTGGAGTTCGAGCCATGACTGTGACGTTTGATTCCATCGTTCGAAAAGTGCAACAGCAAGAACCGTTGTCATTTGAGGACGGCGTGGCACTGTTTGCGCACCCCAACGTCATGGAGGTTGGCTTGCTTGCGAACCAGGTTCGCGAGCGTCTTCACGGCAACCGGACTTACTTCAACCGGAACTTCCATATCAACGCGACCAACGTCTGCGTCGCAAGCTGCCGCTTTTGCTCGTTTGCTCGCCTGAAGGAAGGCGATCCCGAGGCCCACACCATGACGCTCGAAGAGGCGTGGGGAAAACTGCAAGCTCGCGTCGATCGCAATGAACCGGTGACCGAAGTGCACATCGTCAATGGGTTGCACGACAAGCTTTCTTTCGAGTACTACACCGATTTGTTGAGCGGGTTGAAGCGCATCAAGCCGGACATTCACATCAAGGCCTTCACGGCGGTCGAGATCCACTTCTATAGCCAGCACTACGGCATGACTGTCGAAGAGGTTCTGCGGCGTTTGCATGAAGCGGGCATGGACTCGCTGCCCGGCGGTGGCGCCGAAATCTTCGCCGATCGCGTTCGACAGAAGATCTGTGCCGACAAATGCAACGCGGATGAATGGTTGCACGTTCATCGCACCGCTCACCGCATGGGGCTCCGCTCGAACTGCACGATGCTGTACGGAACAATCGAAACGGTGGAGGAACGCGTCGATCACATGCTGCGGTTGCGCGCGTTGCAGGATGAAACCGGCGGTTTTCAAACCTTCATTCCGCTCGCCTTTCACCCCGACAACAACGCGCTAATGAAACTGCCTGGGCCAACCGGCGTTGAAGACCTGCGAACGTATGCAGTCGCTCGCCTGATGCTGCACAACATTCCGCACCTCAAAGCGTACTGGGTCATGCTGGGCGTCAAGACATCCCAGACGGCGCTCTGGTTCGGCGCCGATGACGTTGACGGAACCGTTCAGGAAGAAAAAATCTATCACATGGCGGGCGCAGAAACGCCGCAAACTCTGACCTCGGACGAGCTTGTCCGCATCATTGTCAACGCCGGCAGAGATCCGATCGAGCGTGATACGCTTTACAACGTTGTCACCGAAACCGACGCGCTTGTCAGCCAAAAGCCGTTTCGCCGAAACGTTCAGAAACGTTCACTGGAGATTGTGCCATGAACAACCTGAAATTGAGATTGGCGGCAGTTTCGTTTTTGAACGCGCGTCCCATCACCCTCGGCATCGAGCGCGGCGAAGGAAGGATGGGCGAACGCTTCGACCTGAGATTCGATTTGCCCTCGCGTTGTACCGAGCTCTTGCAATCGGGCGAGGTGGATCTCGCACTTGTTCCCATCGCGAGTTTGGCGACCATGGGGCAGCCCATGCACATTGTCCCCGGCATCAGTGTTGCGAGCCGTGGCCCGGTGCGCACGGTGCTGTTGGTCTCGCAAGTTCCCTGGGAACAGCTCACGACCATTGCGCTTGACGGTGCGTCGCGCACGTCGGCCGCGTTGATTCAGATTTTGAGCAAGGCTCGCGGCCTATCGCCCATCTTCAACATGGCCGATCATGATGCCGTGCTCAACGGCGTCGAGGGGACGCACGGCGCACTCATCATCGGCGATGCCGCGTTTGATGCTGCCGACCATTTTCCACATGTGTACGACCTCGGGCAAGCCTGGCGCGAGCTCGTCGGATTGCCCATGGTTTACGCTGTTTGGGCGGGCCGACCCGGCGTCGCCGATCCCGAGGCGGTATCGCTGTTGCGCGAAAGTTTGCGCATGGGTATTGAAAACCGATCGCAGATCGCGCGCGGCTGGGCCGAGGCTTCCCACCTGGCGCCTGAACTGTGTGATACGTATCTTCAACACAACATTCGCCACAAGTTGGGCGCCGAAGAACTTTCGGGCGCTTCTGCATTCCTGGCTCGATCTGCCGCAGAGGGCCTCATCCCCAAAGCACCCCACCTGCGTTTCTTCGACGACGGCAGGCCGGAACGACCCATCACAACCGTACGCACGGCCCCACCGTTGCCGGTCCCGCAAAGCGGACGCGATCACCCCAACAAGTCCGTCGATGCTTTGCTCTCCGACGCGGCAGCCGGCATTCGCCTTGGTACGGAGGACGCGCTTCGACTCTACGACAAGGCCAGCACCATCGATCTGGGTGCCGCGGCGGACCTTCGTCGACGCTCACTGCACGAAGACGGCGTTGTCACGTATATCATCGACCGCAATGTGAACTACACCAATGTTTGCGTGACCCGTTGCAAGTTCTGCAACTTTTATCGTCCGCCCAACCGGGCCGACGGGTACACGTTGACACGCGAACAACTAACCCAGAAGTTCCAGGAAACGGTCGATCTGGACGGTGTTCAGATCTTGCTGCAAGGCGGATTGAACCCCGACCTGCCTCTTGCGTACTACGAAGATCTCTTCCGATGGATGAAGGCGAACTTTCCGCTCGCCATTCACGGATTGTCGCCGGAAGAAATCCGATACATCGCGGAACTTGAAGGCATGAGTTTGCGCGGTGTCATCGAAAGACTGGTCGAGGCCGGACTTGATTCGATCCCGGGCGGTGGCGCCGAGATCCTGGATGACGAAATTCGCGAAAAGATTTCTCCACTCAAGTGCTCCACCGAGACCTGGCTTGAAGTCATGCGTCAAGGCCATAAACTGGGATTGCGTACCACGGGTTCGATGGTTTTTGGCTTCGGCGAAACCCCGCGGCATATCGTGAATCATCTTGAACACCTGAGGGCCTTGCAGGACGAGACCTCGGGCTTTACGGCGTTCATTTGTTGGCCGTTTCAGGCTGAGGGGACCCGACTCAAATTGCGCGACGACACGTCCGCGGTGCGCTACCTGCGCGAGTTTGCGCTTGCCCGCCTTTATCTCGACAACTTTCCGAGCTTGCAGGTTTCCTGGCCCACGATGGGACCCGACGTGGGACAGGTTGCGCTCAGATTCGGTGGCAACGACTTCGGGTCGGCGATGATCGAGGAGAACGTTGTGTCGCAAGCGGGCGCGGTCTTCAAACTGTCCGCTGCTGACATCGAGCGGTATGTTCGCGACGCCGGCTTTACCCCTCGCCGACGCAACATGCGTTACGAATTGCTGGCAACAAGCTAAACTACGCTGATGGAAAAGCTGAACAAACCAGCCTTCGATCCGACCAGCATCGCCCCCAGAACGGGAAGCATCTATCCGCCAGCGTTTGTCGACGCCGTCAAGGGCAGAAGCAAACGTGCCCTGACGACAGCACTCGGGTTGACCGGGTTCGGCGTGAACATCGTTGACCTTGCGCCTGGCGCATCATCCGCGTTGCGCCATTACCATTCGCACGAGGATGAGTTCATTTATGTGCTGCAAGGTGAGGTTGTCCTCATATCCGAAGGACAGGAACAGAAGTTGGCAACGGGGATGTGTGCGGGCTTTCCCGCCGGTGTTGCGGATGGACATCGCATCACCAACCGCTCTTCAGAAATCGCACAGTACCTGGAAGTCGGCACGCGGGATGCTCGCGACGAGGGCTTTTATCCCGACGACGATCTCTATCTGAAGCCGGGCCGCTACGAAAAGCCAGTCTTCACACACAAGGATGGAACGCCCTACGAGAGCAAGTAGCCCGCGTTTGATGAGACCCTTGATGTCGTCTTCTTCTCTGTTGCGTCTCTTCTCGGCACCCTGGGTTTTCCCAATTTGTGAATCGCCCATCGCGGATGGTGCGATCGTGCTCGACGATTCCGACGGCATCGTTGCGGTCGGACCAAACGCCGAATTGCGACGACAGTTTCCAAACGCGGCAAGCACGTGCCTTGAGGGGGCGCTCATGCCCGCGCTCGTCAACGCACACACGCATCTTGAATTGTCGGCATTGCAGATGCCCTCTGGTTTACCGACGGGATTTATCCGGTGGGCAAGCGACATGATGAACCGAAACACAGCTCTTGCGCCAGAGCTGAGGCAGCAGGCGATTTCATCAGCCATCGCCGAGCTTGAGAGCGCTGGCGTTGGTGCGATCGGTGACGTCGGAAACACCGTGACAGCGGTACCACTCATTGCAGCCTCATCACTTTGTGGGATTTTCTTTCACGAGTTAACCGGTATGCGACAACGCCAAACCGGCGACGCCATTGCCTCGGCATTGTCCGAGCGTGCATCTCTGCTCTGCCCCTGGCCGGATCGCATTCGTTATACGGTTGCGCCCCATGCGCTCTACTCTGCCGATCCGGGGTTGTTGCGCGACATTTTCGCTGCAGCGGCTTCGAATGAGACACCCAGCACCATTCACATCGCCGAAGATCGCGATGAGATTGAGTTCCTCCAATACGGATCGGGACCTTGGCAAATCGCGCTTTCCCAAATGGGTTTCGATCCTCAACATCGTTGCCCTCGGACGAGCCCACTTCGGTATTTGCACAACCTCGGCGCCTTCGATTCGAGTCGCCCGCCGTTGCTCGTACACATGGTGCATGCAGACGACGAGGATCGTGCCATCGCGGCTGAGGCCGGCGCCACGGTCGTATTGTGTCCACGGTCCAACCTCGCCATCGGCGGTCAACTCCCTGATGTGTCGGCACTGCTTTCCGCCGGGATTTCACTCGCAGTTGGGACCGACAGCCTTGCGTCTTCGCCATCGCTATCGCCATGGGAAGAGATCTCCGTTTTGGCGGCCGCCTTTCCGGACGTTCCCGCCGAAACCTGGTTAAGAGCGGCGACCCTCGGGGGCGCAATCGGTATGGGCCTCGACGCCTTGGGAATCCTCGCCCCTGGTAAACGTCCGGGTGTCATTGCAGTCGGTCCCATACACGCAGTGAACCCCGTCGCCCATCTGGTAAACCACCCGCCTGCGACCGTCAACTGGATTGCCCGGCCGCGGAGTTCAACATGATCGTACCGAACGAAAACACCCTGACCTCACCTTCGCGCATTCAGGGACTTGTCGCATTCGGGCGGATGATCAAGTTCAGCCATTCCATCTTCGCACTTCCGTTTGCGCTGGCCGCAGCCGCGATGGCTGCACGCACGACAACGATAGACGCCCAGGCAATCGTCGGCATCGTGGTTGCAATGGTTGCAGCGCGAACCGTGGCGATGGGATGGAATCGAATTATCGATCGACACATCGACGCGAAGAATCCGCGAACCGAAACCCGCGAGATTCCCTCGGGCAAGATTTCTCTCAAGGTCGCCTGGGCTGCAACCATGCTTAGCATTGCGCTGTTCGTGGGCGCAGCCGCTTACCTTGGTCCGCTTTGCCTCAAGCTTTCACCCGTCGCGCTCTTTTTCCTGCTGGGATATTCGTACACCAAGCGCTTCACCTGGTTGTGTCACGTTTTCCTGGGTGTCGCGATTGCGGGTGGCCCCGCGGGAGCCTGGATAGCGGTCACCAATTCCTTCGGTGCTGCGCCGGCGTGGCTCATGCTGGCCGTGGCAACCTGGATCGGCGGCTTCGACATCCTCTATGCCCTATCCGACATGGAATACGATCGAAAGGCAAAACTCTATTCGATCCCGGCGCGCTTCGGCATTCGCACGTCGCTCGTTCTTTCGGGACTGCTTCACGCCATGGCATTCGCAGCACTCATCATGACCGGTGTCGCGGCGGGCATGGGCGTTTACTATTTTGTCGGCGTCGGCCTCATCGGCGCCATCTTGATCTGGGAGCACAGCATCGTGCGGCCGGGCGATCTGAGTCGCCTCAACATGGCGTTTTTCACCCTCAACGGATACGTCTCGATGGCCTTTTTGGCCGCGACGCTGCTCGACATCGGCCTGGGATCGGCGTTGTTTTAAACGTCAATCAACGGCAAGTCGCCGAGATAATCGCTCTTGCCAACTTCGACTCCGCCCTTGCGCAACAATGCGTAGGCCATCACGACGTGAAAGTGAAAGTTCGGCATCTGGCGATTGACCAGGTATTCATGGGTCCTCATCCCCCTGCCCCTAGGCAATTTCACCGGGGCATCTGCCTGCACCGAAGCAAAATCGCCTGCGCTAAACGAGTCAAGGTACCCCCGGCACTTGGCGATGCGGCCGCGCAGTGCCTCGAAGGTGGTTTCGTTGTCTTCGTGGCGCGGAGCTTCTTTTCCACTCACATTCGCTGCTGCATTTTTGGCCTGATCACAGGCGATTCTGATCTGCGCCGCAAACGGCAACATATCGGGGAACATGCGTTCGCCGAGAAAATTGTCTGCGCTAAAACCACGTGCGGTTGCATGGGTCTCTGCCTTCGCCATGATTTTGTCCAGGTTTTTAAGAGTGCTGGAGAATTGGCTGATGATTTCGTAGTACATTTTGGTGTGGCTCCTGGATACTAGCTGTCGTCGCGTTCGTAGAGGTCGAGTTGTTTGGACAGGACCAAGGGTGAATGTGCAGCAGCGAAGGCCTTGAAATGTTCGGTACCGTGGTGTTCGACGTCCCACGCTGCACGGTGGGTATAAACCTCGTAAAGAAAACACTGCGTCTGATCGGCCGAGAAGGACACATCGAACTGTCGGCAGTTCGGTTCCTTGATGCTCGCACGGGCATTCTTGATGACGATCTCGCGAAAGGCGGCGTAGGCCCCTTCCTTCAACTTGAACTGAACAGCCACGACAAACATGAGTAAAGCTTATACCGGATAACGGAAGCCCCGTCACGGGGCGCGCAGCTGAGCCTCGAATTCGGCCGCATCCGTAGTTGGCAATTCACACTGCCCGTGGCGACACACGTAGGCCGTTGCGAGTCCGTTCCTCGCAAGCTTCCCCGCGGCGAAGGGGACGACCTGGGCGATGCTTTCCAACGCCTCCCCCTCGGCACACGCCACGACCACGCGGTTGGAAACAAACGTACGACGGATAACCTGCAAAAGGGGTTCTGCGAGTGTCGTCTGCCCTTCGGGCCAAACGATGGCGATCTCGCGGGTGGGGCGGATGAAAAAGTCGAGCGCAACCAACGCCTCGGTCATGGCCGGGCCCCTGGTACGCAATACGGTTGCCACACTTTGAAGTGTCCGTTCGGCCACGCCTCGCCAGCGCGATTCACCGGTGTAGGCGTGAATGCGAGCGGCATTTAAGATCGCGACCGAAGTGCCCGAGGGTTCCGCCCCGTCGTGATCCGGCTTTTCGCGCGCCAACAGCTGTTCACCGTCATGTGGAATCGAAAACCAACCACCCCGGTCCACGTCCGAAAAGCGACGCTCCATTTCGTCCGCGAGTTCCAAGGCCACCACCAGGTACCGTAACTCGAATCCCGCCTCGTATAAATCCAGCAGACCCTGGATCAGAAAGGCGTAGTCCTCAAGAAAGGAATGCGCCAGCGTCGTTCCGTTTTTGTGGCTGCGACACAACCCTTGCGTGCTGCGCATCGATTGCAAAACAAAGTCCGCGGCACGAGCAGCAGCCTTAACGTAGGTTGAATCGTTCAGAATTCGGCCCCCGATGGCGAAGCCAGAAATCATGAGCCCGTTCCATGCGGCCAGAATCTTGTCGTCACGCAAAGGTGCGATGCGTTTCGCCCGAGCCTCGTAGAGTCTCTGCCGCGAATCCGCCAAGCTGGCCCACGTCGCCTCGTTGGGCTCTGCCACATGCAAGATGTTGTGGCCCTCGAAATTCCCCGCCGCGGTCACGTCGTAATGTCGCTTGAAGGCTTCGGACTCATTTCCAAGAAGCGTGTCGATCTCCGATTCTGACCAGACGAAGAACTTGCCTTCCTCCCCTTCCGAGTCGGCATCCGTTGCAGAAAAGAATCCGCCGCCCGGAGCCGTCATTTCGCGAAGCACGTAATCGAGCACCTCGCGAACAACCCGTGCGAAATCTGCACGACCTGTGACCTGATGAGCCTCGGCGTAGGCGACGATCAACAACGCGTTGTCGTACAACATTTTCTCGAAGTGGGGCACGAGCCAGACGCCGTCGGTCGAGTATCGGTGAAAACCCCCACCGATCTGGTCATACATGCCCCCTGCCGCCATTTTCTCAAGCGTGAGCACCGCCATGTTCAGCGCGCGGGGATTGGCCGTGTGTTCGTGGTGGCGCAACAGCAATTTCAACGGGACACTCGAAGGAAACTTCGGAACGCGACGTAGACCACCGTGTGTTTCGTCGAAACTGTGCGCAATGTGCGCCACCGTGGCCGCAATGGCATGGCGGTCAGGCAAGGTGCCGTCTCCAGCCTCTGCTCGGCCTTCCAGGCTTTCACGTATGGCGTCGGATAAACTTTTCGCGGCCTCAGCCACGCGTGCGGGTTCGCGGTCATACGTGACACGCAATTCGGTCATCAGTTCCAGAAATCCATGACGGGTCCCCCTTTCACCCGCACGCGGCGGAAAATATGTTCCCGCCATGAAAGGTTCACGGTCTGCATTAAGCCAGACACTCATGGGCCATCCGCCATGTCCGGTCAGGTTTTGCACCGCCGACATATAAACCGCGTCGACATCGGGGCGTTCTTCGCGATCGACCTTGATGCAAACGTAGTCTCGGTTCATCAACTCGGCTATCGCCAGATCCTCGAAGGACTCGGCCTCCATCACATGGCACCAATGGCAGGTCGAATAGCCAATCGACAGAAAGACCGGCTTGCCCTGGTTGCGCGCCGTCGCAAAGGCTTCGTCCCCCCATGGATACCAGTTCACAGGATTGTGAGCGTGTTGTAACAAATACGGACTGGTCTCGAAAATCAGACGATTGATGAATCGAGGATTCGTGGCAACTCCATCCACAAGATGTTGCGTACGGGGCACGTAACCGACTGGCATGGCCGAAAGCGCATCACGCATTCGCGCGCTCAATTCGGCATTGTGCGGATCGTGTTTTTCGGAAGGTGGAATACGCGCAACTATACCGGGCTTCGGTCGCCCTGACATCCTCCGTGCTAACGTTTCGACCGACCATGCGACCCGGTTTAGATGCTTTGATTCACCCTCGTTCCACCGCCGAGTTTTTCGGGCATTACCACGAGGGGAACCCGCTGGTGGTTCACGGTGTGGGTGAGGCCGTTTCGCCCTTGACGGGCCTGCCGTTCTTACAGTCCCTCGAAGCGCTGTTGCATTCATGGCCACGACCGATCGAGGCGCATCTCCCCGACCGCCAAGACGAGGTGAGCGCAATTCAAACGAACGGCACCGACGCTCGCAAGCTTTTCTCGAACGGGATGGGGCTGCTTTTCAGCGAGGCCAATCTTGTTTCCCCGGTTCTCGCCGACTGGCTACAGGCGATCCGCAAAGACCTGGGTATCGCGGCGTCGACTTACGGACGCAGTCTTATTTACGCCACCCCCGACGGCAAGGGCACGGCGCCGCACTTTGATCACAACATCAACTTTGTGCTTCAAATCAGCGGAACCAAGGTATGGAGACTGGCGCCCAACCATCACGTGTCGAACCCAATGAGTCGCCACACGATGGGGGTGCCACCGGATCTTGAACTTTCCACCTATCTGGAAACAGTGCTGCCGAAAACGATGCCTGACGACGCTTTGACGTTCGAGTTGTTGCCGGGTTCGCTTTTGTTTGTGCCGCGCGGATACTGGCATGCAACCGAAGCACAGGGCGACGCGCTTTCGTTGAACTTCACGTATACGGCCCCGACCTGGATTGATCTTTTCACCGCGGCCCTTCGCAGCCGTCTCATCACCGCGCCGTACTGGCGAGAAACCGCGGACGGCGTTTCAGATCCCGCCCGACGAGATGCGGCATCGCTGCGCCTCGACGTGCTGCTTTCGGACCTTGTGCAGGACCTGCCAAACTGGAAAGCCATTGATATTCTCGACGCAATAGAAAGCGACGCATGATTTGTTGTTAATCGG
>JAYUPZ010000463.1:0-3246 GCA_043759805.1 Myxococcales bacterium
GTCAATCCGCGAACGGAGGGGACATCGCGCGCGAGTTGGTAGAGAATCGACAGTGGCAAGAGTCCGGTGGCATCGGCGACGAACACACCGACCTTGCAACATTCGTTCAGCGATGTTCGGAGATCAACAAACTCCGTCCGTTGCCTCCCGAAAGCATGAATCAAGAACAGGGACGCATTCGTCTTGACGTCGTTTGGCCGAAATCCGAATATTCCGTTGCTTTCCTTGCGACTGAACTTGTCAGTCACACAGAACGTACGGCGTACCTCGCAGCGGGAATCGATGACGGCGTCGTCGCCTACTTAAACGGACGAATGATCTATTCTCGCGTCGTCGAGGAAGAGCCCAACGCAAGGAGCTACCACGGGAACCTCGGATCACTCAAGGAGCTGATTTCTCTGCCCCTAAAGGCCGGACGAAACACCCTTGTTTTTAAGATCTGGCAGCGCACCGGTATGTGGGGGGTGAACTTCGAGATCGGGTCAGACACATTGGCATCAAGGGCGTTTTCAATATTCGCCCGAACGGGAACTGAGTTGGTCGAAAACGTTTTGATTTCCAATTCGCGCAGTATCGCTTTTCGTGAACGGCTCAATCGACTGATCACGGCAGCACATCCGGTCGGAAAAATTTCTGTTATTGCAGCATCAACACAAGAGGTTCTGTCCCAGGTTTCACTTGAGAATTTCAAGGGAACCATAACGGTGCCATCGCGAGCAACCGGCGCAGCAATGGTCGAGTTGGTATCGTCGTTTGGAACGGTTTCTGATCGAATATTCTTGGGATCTCCTGAAGAGCTCGTCGCAAGAGCCACTGCTATTTCCAAACCTCAAGCAGAGATGATCAAGCCCCTGCTTGATCGAAATCAGATCTTGTCCTCGACCAAGGAAAGCGATCGCCTCAACAGTCGGTGGCATTTTGATTCCTGGACACGACGATTTGTCTGGGTCTTGCATCAACTCGAACACGAGCTTCGAAAATTGAGGCCAGCATTGGACCAGAAAGAACGCTCGCAAACGAGAATCCATACCTACCGTTCGCCCATCGATAGATCCGAAAGGTATTACCTGATACACCTTCCGCGACACTACGATCAACACGGGAAAGCCCCGTTAACCGCCGTTTGGCAATGGCAGCCCAGAACAACCACGTTGCCATTTTTGCGATCTTTCGTATTGGCGAATCTTCCTCATCTCGATGCGCAAACCCGTCTGGCCGACGAACTCGGTCGCGTGCTGATATTTCCCGATGTTCACAGCTTGGCGACCTGCACGAACGACGAAATGACCGAGTTCTTTGCAACACTGGACGATGCGGGACGCCGGTACAACATCGACATTCGTCGCTTCTTTGTCACTGGATGGTCAACCGGCGGCCAGTGCGCGCTTCACCTCGCGGCATTGCACGCTTCGAGGGTTGCTGGCGTTTCGGTGTTCGCTCCGACACTGGGGAGACTTCCACTACCACCGGGGATACAGCCACCGGAAGCACCGGACATTCACAGCGTCTTCGAGAACGCATTGTTCACCAAAGGACTTTCCAAAGTCCCAGTTCGGATTTTTCTGGGTGAGGAAGATGCACGACTAAAAACGACCGTACCCAAGGCTTCCCTTGCACTCACAAACCAAGGGTATGACACGCAACTTACAGTCATTGAGGATGCTGACCACTCCGACTCACCCGTTAGCACCGAACGGCTCGTAAACTTCGCACTGCGATCGGAGTGGCGTGGTGGAACAGTACCTGGATCAAGTGTCGGAAGCGCTCCAGAATATTCGTGCACCGTACTTTCATTCGAAAGGCGAGACATTGGGCCGCAAGGACTCGCACCGAGACTCTCCGACTACAAGGACTTTGAGCAAGCAATCGACAGACGGGTGAACGGGTCTCACTGCGAGACATCCCCCAAGCGTACTGAAATTCGGATGTCCTTTCAGATCGACAGTGGAAACGTCAAAATCGACGAAGAAAGCTTGACCCATCTGGCGGAACACAACGTGTTGCGAATCCGATTCAACAATTCGCGATGCTTAAAGCGAGCATTTACTGCGCCGATCTTCCTTCCGAACAGCCATCTCGACGGCACGGTCATGATTCGTTGTAAGTGACGACACTGTGGGAATCGCGGCGACCTGGCTATTTCTGATCTTCATCTCGGCTTCGAAAGTACTCGCGGACAAACCGATGCATCTCGATCTTGTCCGTATTCCACCGCCAAGCACCACCAGGATCGATTGCGATGTCCTCGTACGGATCGAAGTCATACCGATTCAATTCCGCGTGGCGCCCTGATGAGTTCCTATTCTCCATCGACCCGTGCCACATGTGATCGATCGTCAGATTCAAAAAGCCGACGTTGGTTTGAAACTCGTCGTAAGCCGCCCTTGCCCACTCGCGATATCGTGTCGTTTGCTGGACATTCATTCCGTGTAACCGTACTGCGGTCTCACCCTGATCGTAGACGCCACTCGCAAACGCGGTATCCCCTCCCCCAACGATACACCCATCGTAAAAACGAATCCTTTCCAGACATGCTTTGTCCGCAGCCCAAAAGAATCCCGCAGCGGGATTTCCTGGGGATCGTCGTAGTGCTCTTGCGAGGGTATCGTGAATTATCGCAGAAGATTCCTTTGCCGCGACCAAAGATGGTTGCTCAAACAATACCGAACCGTCAGACGAAAGGTGGCGGACATTCGAGAACCCTTGGACCAACTTGCGAAGATCGAGCAGCTGATTCAACCGATCTGACCAACCGGAATCGCGTATGATGAGGTCGCAATCCATCCATGCAACGCGGGTACAACTTGACGGCAGGTGTTCGAGCGCCACGTTCAGCAAACGCTCCTTTTGCCACAACACATCGCCACCAGTGACCGGCACATGAATCGTCGCCCCGGCTCGGGCCTCAAAACATCTTGATGACGCGTGCTCCACTACCAAGAGAGGAACAGTCAACGCACGCACGAACCTCGCGAAATTTTCGCTTCTGACGCGAAACTTGGCCGGATTGTAGAACGTGGTCACGATCCATAACATGCTGTTTCCGCATTCTACACTGTGTGACGGACCATTTCGGACTGCCTTTTCTCAAACCGCCGTCTGTACAACTGATGAGCGGTGAAGTTCCCCCCATCGCCCAGACAACGTTTAGATACTATGCCGCAAGTGCGCGCCGATTGGAATGCTCGAATTGGATGGGGCTGAGCTGACCGTTGGTCGAGTGCAATCGGACAGGGTTGTAGTACG
>JAYUPZ010000464.1:0-3245 GCA_043759805.1 Myxococcales bacterium
GCTTGACGACGCCCCGACGGCCGAGCATCAACTCGAACATCCAGCGTGACATGTACACCGCAGTCGCGATATTCGACAGGATGCCAATGACCAAGGTGACCGCGAACCCTCGAATGGGTCCGGAGCCGTAAGAATAAAGCACAACGGCCGCCATGAGGTTTGTGACGTGTGCGTCAAAGACGGTCCAGAAGGCACGCGCGAATCCGGCGTCCACCGCCGAGCGAGCCGACTTACCTGCCCTCAACTCTTCACGGATGCGTTCGTAGATGATGATGTTCGCGTCCACGGCCATGCCGACCGCCAGAACCAGTCCGGCGATACCGGGCAAGGTCAGCGCAGCCTCGAAGGCCGCGAGAATCGCCAACATGAAGACGACATTCAACACCATGGCGATGTTCGCTATCAACCCTGCGGTTCGATAGTAGATCAGCATGAAAAGCACCACGGCAAAGGCGCCAACCAACATTGCCCATTTGGCATCGGACACCGTATCCACACCGAGGGTCGGACCGACCTGCGTTTCGTATGACTTCGTCAACGGAGCAGGCAAGGCACCTGAACGGAGTACGGCGACCAGATCCTTGGCTTCCTGTTGAACCTTGAAGGGATCACCAATGCCGCCAAGCGTGATGCGTCCGCGTTCACCAATCTGCGACTGAATCTCGGGCGCGCTGTTGATCTTACCATCCAAAACGATGGCCATCTTGCGACCCACATTCTGGCCCGTGAGTCGTTCCATCAGAACCGCGCCCTGGCGATCCATCGTGAACGCAACTTCGGGACGATTGGTTTGCTGGTCCCATGAAAGGTCCGCAGCGGCCAAATACTCGCCCGTCACGCTCGCGCGGCGGTGAAGCAAATACGCGCGCCACACCGTCTTGCCAACGGCATCGGTACCATCCGGATTGCTTTCCTGAATTTCCTCGAAGCCGAATTCACGATCCTTTGGAACTTCAAGCTCGCCGGTGAGGCCATTCACGAAAGCCTCAAGTTCGGCGCGAACAGGCGTACGAAGCGAAATGTTGTTGTGCTGGGTGCCGTTTTTGTCGGACCAGGGTTCGGGAACCACGGTGATTTTGCCGCCCTGTGTGACGGATGCGGCAACCTTGGTCATGTACTCGGAACCGTCGTCAACCAGCTTGAACTCAAGCTGAGCCGTACGGCCGATGATCTGCTTGATGCGCTCGAAGTCTTCGGGCTTGAGGCCGGGAAGTTCAATCACAATATCGTCGCCGCGCTTGAGGATCGTCGGCTCGGCCACGCCGAACTTGTCGACGCGCCCACGAATGGTTTCAATCCCTTGACGGAGGGCGTACTCCTTGACCTCGGCGACCTGGTCCGGATCGAGACGCAAACGAACCTGGCCCGTGCCGTTGTCGCGCGACACCTCGTCAAAGGCGTTGCGGTAGTTGTCGAGCACCTTGTCGTCGAGCTTTGCCGCATCGGAGGGCGGCGTGAAGGTGAACAGGATTTCGTCGCGCCCTTCGCGGTCGATTTTGAAGCCCTTGGTCTTCAATGCGAGACGCTCTTCGAGATCACTTGCGATGCGATCGACCTTGGATGCAATCGCCTTCTCGATGTTGACCGAGTAGACGAGATGCAGGCCACCCTGCAAGTCGAGACCCGGCTGGATTTTCTTGGTGAAGATCCGATTTACGAAGGCGGGAACCCGCTTATTGTAAGGCTCGGGAATCGACGGGCCAAGATACAGTACAGCCAGCACCGTAATGCCGCCCCACATGAGAAACTTCCACCACCAAGCTCGTTCCATAGGTTGGTCTTTCGCGAATAGAGATCAGGTTTTCGAGGCTTCAGCTGCCGGAGGTTTTTGCAACCCCTGCACGGCGCTTCGAAGAATGCGAAGGCGAACACCTTCTTGCACAAGAAGCACGATTTCGTCGTCCTTGATGCCGGAGATCTCGCCGAGTAAGCCGCCCGACGTGACCACGCGATCACCCTTCTTGAGCTCGCCCAGCATCCTCTGCAATTCCTTGGCCTTCTTGCCCTGCGGTCGGATGATGAGAAGGTAGAACACACCGACCATCATGATGATGGGAACGATGTTGCTCATAATGCCACCGGCTCCTTGCGGAGCCTGCGCTTGACCCAGGCCAATAACGAACGATGTTAGATGCGGTGTCACGGGCCGACACGCATAGCATCGGCCCCAGTCAGGGTCAAGCAGCGTCCGCGGCGGTCAGTCGGGCTAACCCTCTGGAAATGCGACAACTTCGCGAATGTCTCGCGCGCCCGTCGCCCACATGACAAGCCGATCGACGCCCAGGGCGGCGCCCGCAGCCGGCGCTGCGATCCCGGGAAGTGCCGCAATCAACGCGTCGTCGATCGGGTAAACGACTTTTTTTCGACGCTCCCGCTCCTGCAGCTCGGCGGTGAATCGGCGCCGTTGTTCTTCGGCGTCGAGAAGCTCGCCGAAGGCGTTGCAAAGCTCGAGGCCCGAGGCGTAGAGCTCAAACCTTTCGGCGACGGCAGAATTGCCGGGCTTGCGCCGAGCCAGGGCTGCCAACGGAAGCGGCCAGTCAAAAACGAAAGTGGGTTGTTCCGGATCCATGGCCGGTTCGATCCGGTCGAGGAACGCGCGGAAAAACAAATCATCCCAGGCATCGCTCGGCGCTGTCGAATGGCCCGCCGACTCTAGCTGGTCCCGCAACTGCGCCTCCGATTCGTTGCCAACAAGGTCGACCCCAACGTGTTGTGCGAAAAGCTGCCGAACCGTCGTGTGTAGCGACGCACGGGGCAGCGCTCGGCCCGCGGCTGCAGCAGCAAGTGAGAGCAACGCCTCAGCATCCGCTGCCACCGCATCAAGGTTTTCACCAGCGCGATACCACTCTAACATCGTGAATTCCGGCTGGTGGTGCGGGCCCTTTTCTTCCTTGCGAAAGCATCGGGCCAGCTGAAAAACGCGCCTATGCCCGGCGCCGAGCAACCGCTTCATATGGTGCTCGGGCGAGGTGATGAGATAGCGGTCGCCGCCATCGTGACCCTGCCCCGCTACAAACGCGTCGAGGTGCAGCTCCTGCCCCGGATTCGCCACACGAAGGGGCGTTTCGACCTCAATAAAGTCCTGGTCGTCAAAATAGGTACGAATCGCCTTCACGATCCGGCCGCGAACCCTCAACATTTCCGCATCCGCCGCCATGGCATTCCCGGCGACCGGTTACAACGAGGCGCGCCCGACGCGGTCGAGGTACTCACCCGTGCGGGTGTCGACGCGAATCGTATCACCC
>JAYUPZ010000465.1:0-3241 GCA_043759805.1 Myxococcales bacterium
AACCAGTCCGTCGTAAAGCGCATCCACATGCAGGTCCGCGTCGCAGCGCGGATCGAGATCCTCATGCAGGGGCAACCCAAGGGGTCCAAGCAGCGCGGCAGCATGCGGAATACTCACGACAACGGGAACACCCGGTGTTTCGGGTCCACTGACCGAGAAACCGCGCTCCGGTCCTCCCCGGGTTTCTGTTTTCAGAATAACCATCGGTACCCCACCGTCATTCCCGCACCACCCGAATTGCCAACTATGGTATTGGCACGACTGTTTTTGGGCGCGTCAAACCAAAGGTACTGCGCGCCGAGAAGTGCCTGTCCTCGGCCAAAGTCGAGAGAGCCCTCTAATGAGCCTTTCGACACAATACCAAACGATCGTGTGGCATCCGTTTCTCCAAACGAAGTGGTGCGAAGGTAAGTCGCCGACATTCCGCTGGCGACGCCGGCCAACAGCACGAACCGTGGTACGCGAAATACGGCGGCGCTGATTCCGACAAGAAGTGGCATGTTCACGATCGTTGCGCGCGAAATTCCCAGCGCGTCGGTTGCTGAATGACGGGTTCGGTGATGACCAAACTCAATGCTGGCGAAAACGCGTTTCAGTCCTGGAACACGCGCCAGCATTTGCGCAGAAAACCATGCGCTCGCAGCGTCGAAGGAATGTGCGGTCAGTCCAGCGGTTGCAGCAATCGCCACAGTTGAATTCTCGAGTTCGCGGTGTCTCTCGGGGGCTACCGGGGCGCCTGCGGTTTCGGGCAGGTTGTATAACACGATGCCTTCGTGTGCATGGTGGCGACCAACCGAGGCGTCGACGTTGATGCGATTGCGTCCGTCGTACGATTTCGGCGCGTCGATCTCGGCGACATAAGATTCGTCTGCGTCCGGTCGAACCGACCAGGGGACGCCGTCCACAAAGAGGGCCGGGGGTTGGGAGTGACGAACCCTACCCCAGGAATCAAGCGCCGAAATCCGCACGACCGCTCGATCTGATGTTCCGATGCCGATTCGTAAAGGCGCGGTCGTGATTTGCAACTTGCCGATCGCCGCGGGAAGAACCCGAACTGTCGCCCGCTCTGCAAGAGCGGTTGCACCTTGAACGAACCGGCGCCCTTGCAGCATTGCTTCTCCCGGAGTTGCGGGCGCGGTCCAAAGGAAACTCGAAACCCCAGCCTTTCGATCGAGATTGGAAAGACGGCGGGTTCCGTACCACAATGACAAGGTCGAGGGGTCGATGGGTTGCATATCGGGACCGAATCCAAAAACATCCACGGCCGTGTCCTCGCCTGCCGTCACCTCTGCCGGATGAAGTATTAATATGCGGGGAAAATCGGGTAGACCGAGATCGATGGTTTGTTCGGTGGCCTTGCCTCCGTTGCCCGTCGAGCGCGCCGTGGCGGTGGAGATACCGGGCGGTACCACGACGGGCACCCGCACGCGACCGTCCTGCCCGGCGCGAACAGGGCCATAAACTTTCTCGCCCACCTTCAACGTAACCATGGCCCCGCTGTCTGTCTCGAATGCCGGACTCGCAAGAGCCTTGAGCGGCACAATCACAAATCCGGACGTTCGATACGCACCGACCTGCGCCGCAGCGCCAACCATCGCCACCTGGGGGAAACGCGTCTCGGGTAGGTCAAATCGTACCACGAATTTTCCGTCGCCGTTTGGCGAGACGGAAACGACGGTGCCAACATTCGCGCCGACGCGAACATCGTTCAGCACCGCATGGCCTCTGCCCTTGATGCGAAAGATCAGATCCAGCTGATGATCGACGCCGAGCGAAAGGGACTGCGCAACAGGATCAAAGGTCAGGGTCGGGGTATCGTCGGCGTTCGCGGTCGCGAGCGGAAATGACACGAGGAACAGCACGAGTGGCAGCCTTCCCAATTTACGAAGGCCGCCTATTGTTTCCACAGGGCCTCTCCCGTCGGGGCGAGACGCGGTGCCTTGCCCGCGGTTCGGATGGAACCGGTTTCGACTTTTTCACGGCCGAGCGCATCCTGGGAACGAATCTCGACCGATTTTCCCGTCGGCGTTCCAGCGGGCAGCGTGGCACTAAACTTCCCATCTGGAGCAACCGCAACACGACGATCGTCCACCGTCACGTTGGCCGTTGGGCTGGTTTTCCCCGTGATCTTCAGTTCGCCCCCGCCAGGCGAAACCTCGGGCCAACGAACCGAAAGGACGAGGTCTTCCATGGTCTCGATGGGCGCAATGGGTGGGCTGCCTTTCTCGGCTGAACTTTCGTGTCCTTCATTCAAGTCGACCGCCTGGTTCGCGGCGGCGAATCGGACGCGGCCTTTTTGAACGGCAACCGCCACTTTGCCTTCAGGTCCCCGCGATACCACCCAACGTGAGGGACCTTGATTCGTGGCTTCGGTGGCCTCACCTGCAATTGTCAAACGCTCGTTATCGCCTTCCACGGTGGCTTGAATCCGTCCGGAACCTTCAAGGATCTCGAAGCGGGATGCCTCCTCCGCAATCTGCTGTACCGCAACACTGAGGTTCTCGCGGATTTCGATTTCGGTCTGTCCGCGGCGCAGAATGATACGCGCACCGGCAGGCGTGGAAATTACATCCCGCAACGAAAGCAGATCGCCTGCGTGAAGAATGGTGACATGCCCTGCCTGTTCGCAACTCACGCTGCCCTGGATCCCAGATACACGGTAGCGATGGTCGTTGGTCTCGGGTTGCAGGGTGCGTTGCAAGGAGGACGTGCCGAGTGCCGACTCCACGACCCGTTCGTCCTCGAAGAGACGTCGTGAAACCCAACCCGCAAGGACGAATGAGAGCGCAATCCCAGCGATGAACAAGGAAGCGAACAAGGCCTTGCGTGCTTTTGGATTCGCCATGTTCTAGACGAGGGTTTTCTCAACCCGATCAATCGGAAAGTTCAGGAAAAACGTGGTTCCCTTTCCGAGTTCGCTTTCGACACGGATGGCGCCGCCGTGGTCTTCGATGATCTTGTGTACCACCGATAGACCCATCCCGGTTTCTTCCCAGTGCGACTTGGTCGTGAAGAAGGGATCAAAGATGCGTTCGAGATGATCGGATTTAATACCCTTGCCGGTGTCCGAGATGGTGAGTTGAAGTGTACGTTCACCCGGAATACGTGTCTCGAAGGTCAAGGTGCCACCGTTGCCGTCCATTGCATTGGTGGCATTCTTGATGATCTGAATAAGCGCTGCTTCCAGTTGAACCGCGCTGCCGCGGATGGGTGGGCAGGGCTCCGGAATCTTTCTGACGAT
>JAYUPZ010000466.1:0-14682 GCA_043759805.1 Myxococcales bacterium
CGGGCCAGCGATGCATCCACCACCATCTCCCCTCGGGTCAGCAAATCGGTCAGCGATGCATCTGGGCCGTGCAACACCCGCTGCACGAACGCAACAACCTCTTCCCTCATAGCGTTGCGCAGAGCGGGCGAAAGAACCGTGCCGTCTCGCGCGGGCTTCCGTTCGAGATCGGGCAGCGAGGCGAGACCCATCCACTGCGAAAAGAAGCGCGAAAACACTGCGTCGGAGCGCGCGTCGGAAAGCAAGCGATCGACTTGTGTTGCGAATCCTGATCCACGGTTGATCGCGCCTTCGTCGGCTGCAGTTGCAAGTTCAGCATCGGGCGGCGCACCCACGATAAGAAACGAGAGGCGCGCGGCACGTTCGTGATCCGACATCGTGATGCTGCCTTCCTGCAATGGCGTCTGCATCGATCCGGACGGCCCACCGAGATAAAGGAAGGCCGGGCTTTGCACGATCAACTCGAGGGCGACCCGCAAGGAATCGATGATCTTCCCGGTGCCAAGGGCCGTGGCGGTGGCGGTTACGAAGGCGACCAGGGCATCCTTTTCCGCAGGATCGATTGGCCGACGGTAGGCACGGCGTGCGACCTCGGTGACGAAGCGCCCGATGCAATCCTGATTCACCCCGCTGTCGGCTGCGCAGCGCGTGCCCCACTGCGGCGCAATCTTTTTCAGGTCGATGGCGGCTACCATTTTCGCGATACCGATCGACAACACCTCGGCATGGTCGAAGTTGATGCTCCCCGGTGCGATAAATCCCGCCGCGTCCGCCACGTCATTCGGCAGATCCTGCAACGCCGCGTGAACAGTTGCCGGTGTCAACTGCAACACGTCGGCGAGAGCGCTTTTCACTTCATCACGGGTCAGGCGTCGAAATCGTGAGATCGATTTAAAGGCGACGCCTTCGGCTATTTCTCCATCCGGTCCAACGATACCCACGGATCCGGCGGCGCCGCCAGTCGGATCCGCGGAACCACCAGCGGATCCCGCACGGGCTGTTGCCTCCGCTCGCTCAACGATCTGACCGGAACAAGCGATCGGCCCGGTTAAAAGGACACCGACGAGGAGCGACGACAGGCGCCATCGGGACAACTTTTGCGTTGGCATGGTGAGGCAGTTTCCCCAGGTCCTAAAACCGGCTCATCGATGCGTGACGGTGGCCCGACCGTCGGTTGGACAGCTCAGTGAGCCGGTTTGCCGACCATGCGGAACTGCCGGTCATGCAACGAATCGAAATGCCGCATCGATCCCAAGGTGCCGGGGCTAGACGGTGCCCCGGCTCGGGCCTGGCGATAATCGTCACCGTCATTGTCGTCACCGGATGTACAGGACAAGTGGGGACGACAGGGGGCGTCACAGGTGCCGGCGGCGACACCTCGACGGCCGGTCGCGCCGGCACCAACGGCGAAGGCCCCTTGCCGGTGGCCCCTGACAATGCAAATCCCGCACTGTCTGCTTGCCGGGTCGCGGATACCGGGGCAAGCCGCCTGCTTCGCGTAACACGTTTTCAATACGACAACAGCGTTGCCGATCTACTGGGCGACACGACGGGCCCGTCGACTGCGCTGGCAAGCGATGAGCGCCCCGGCACGTTCGCGGTCAACGCAGACGCCGCCCTCACAGATACGCTCTACGTTCAGTACGTCGAGGTTGCCGAAGCCGTTGCAGCGCGGGCGAAGCCACAGTTTGGCAAGCTCGCTCCGTGCGACGAGACCAAACAAGGTGGACCTGCGTGCGCGGCGGTTTTCGCAAAAACCCTCGGGCGTCGGTTGTACCGACGACCGCTGCTGTCGAGCGAGATTGATCGCTTCACCAAGCTTTATGCGGACAACGCGATGGCAGGACATGCGTCTGCGCTCGAACTCATCCTGACGACCCTATTGCAGTCGCCGAATTTCCTTTACCAATTTGAAAACGGTCGACAGGTATCGGGCAGTGATCCGGGCGTTGCGCGTTTGGACGGTTTTTCGGTGGCCACACGCATGGCTTTCTTTTTGTGGCAAGCCGCCCCGGACGATGAACTGCTGGCTGCGGCTGAATCGGGTTCGCTGGATACAACAACCGGGATCGAAGCGCAGGCCCGGCGCATGTTGGACGTCTCGAAGACGAAGCGCAGTTGGTCTTCTTTCTTTGGTCAATGGTTGCAGGTTGCGAGGATGGACCAGACGATTCTGGACATTCCCCTGCGCAAATCCCTCAAAACTGAATTCGACAGTTTCATCGAAAATCTTCGATCCAGTGGCGACGCTTCCGTGGCCACGCTTTTGTCGTCAAGGGAAGCAAACCTCGACAGCACGTCGTCAGCGTTTTATGGCGGAACCGCTTTGAACCCATCGCAACGGGCTGGATTGCTGACGCGGGCAGCGTTCCTCGCAGCAAACACAGCCGTACCCGCGCGAGGGAAATTTGTTTTCAACGAACTGCTTTGCAATTCCATTGCGCTTCCCGACGACGTCGACACGACCTTGAAGGATCGCCAACCCGGTGAAAATCCCCGTGCACAATTTGAACGCCACAGTGAAGACGCCCAATGCCATTCGTGTCACCGTTACCTTGATCCTCTGGGAGACGCGTTCTGGCACTACGACAAAGGTGGGCGATGGCGTGATGCGATTGATGGCTGGACGGTGGACGCCCGGGTAGTGGTCGAAGACGTGGACGCAGCAGTCGACGGTCCAAGCAATGGCGCCGTGGAGCTTTCGACAAAGCTGGCAAAGTCGGAAACGGTGCAGACCTGCTTCGCGCGCCAGTGGTTTCGGTTTGCCATGGGACGCGACGCTGACGATACGCGCGACGAATGTTCACTTGCAGTCCTGCAACAGTCCCTTGATTCGTCCGGGGGAACCATCGACCCGTTGCTTTCCGCGTTGACGACAACCAACGCGTTTCGCCACATCCGGACCACGCCATAACGTCGCACAAGAAAGAAACTGTCATGCTCAATTCAAGAAGAAAAGTATTGTCAGCACTTGGCTTGGCCCCGGTGCTCCTACCGTTTATACCCGCACTGCGTCGAGAAGCCTTTGCAGCCGGAGGGCCCCGGCGCGTGGTGTTTATGCACACGCCCAATGGTTTGCTTCGCCAGGAGCTCGTGCCTGGCACCGACAACAGATTCAAACGCATTCTGGAACCACTCAACAGACACAAGGCCGACATTACTGTCATTGATGGTTTGCACATGAATTCGTTTCTGACGAATCCCATTCCCAACGATCATCCACCACCCCTCGGTCAGGTTTTCACGGGGGCCGATTCCGTCGATCCGAAGGACGGCAAAGAGCCTTCGGCTTCCTCCTCCTGGTTTGCAAGTGACATTTCGATTGATCAGTTGCTGGCCAAACGCATTGCCGCAACAACGCGACTCGCGTTTCCCATTCTGAATCTCGGCGTTGATGTCGGGAGTTATGGCTGGCACATGTCGCATACGGGCTACCGAATGCCCGTCTTCCCTGACAACGACGCGGCCAAAGTGATGTCGCGCTTGCTCACCTCGGGAGGCAATTCGCCGCAGACTTCGCCTGATCTGCTGCGCCAGTGGGCGCGTCGGAAAAGCGCGCGCGATTTAGTCCGCGTCGAGCTCGGCGAGGCCATGTCACGCGTCGGCAAGGAGGATAGAACCAGGATCGAAAAACACCTGCAGCTCCTGGGTGACATCGAGAAGAGGGAATCGTTGGCGACGCAAGGCGCCGCCGGTGCGGCGTGCAAAACGTTCAAACAATCGCCAGGCGAAGGAGATGCGTTCGTAAAAAGCGGCCGTCTGCAAATGGACAACATCGCGCTCGCTTTCGCCTGCGATCTAACCCGGGTGGCGACGTTGCAATGGGATTACAGTGCGACGTATCGAAAGTTTCCCTGGATAGGCGTTGACGACGCCCATCACGAATTGAGCCACGAACAACCGACCGGTCGGGTTTACGAGGGCCTCACGAAAATCGGGGCCTGGTATGCCGAGCAGTTCAGTTCGCTCATCGACCGATTGAAGGCCATGCCGGAAGGCAGCGGAACCGTTTTCGATAACACCTTGTTGGTCTGGATGAGCGAACACTCGTCGTCGTCGGGCGATCACGGTCGAGAAAATCTCCCCTGCGTTCTCGCAGGCGGGCTGGCTGGAACGATCGGCAAGGGCCGTGTGTTGCGTTTGAACCGTTCCCACAATGATCTCTTCATCACCATCGCGCACGCCATGGGTTTTCAGGACATCAAAACCTTCGGCAAACCTTCCGTTTGCAAGGGCACCATCGCGGAATTGCTGGTCTAAAGGACGCTAGCGATCCCGGCAACACAACACGCCACCGTTTTCAGGGCGTACCTTCACGACGCGCGCGGCCTCGTTCAAATGATCCGCAAACTCGCCGCAATGCCAGAGCCCCGCAGAGGCAAGGCAATCGGAAAAATCCAGTCGTCGGTCGAGCGGGAAACAGGTCTCAACCTCGGGTTGGCCGAAGGTGCCGCAGCCGTGCACATCATTGGTCTGACCGAGGGCGACGGCACAGGCGCCAACCGGGGCCGCGCCACCCACGACCGCGAAGAAACCCACGCCATCGGCCGGGACCGCGCCCTCGCAATCACTCGGGGACGACACCGCCACGTCGCCCGGAGAGGAACATAGATGCCATCCTCCCGCACAGAGATCGGCGGGCGAACAGCCGATACCCATGGGGTTTTGCCCGGTATTGCCGGACAGGCGGTTGCACTGGGGCACAAGCGACACCCCTTTCAATATTCCGGGGATCGTCCATGCCCCCCCGCAGCCCGCGATTTGGGTCCAGCCGAGGTTGGAGGCGTCCAAAAAGCCCTCGCGAGAACCATCGGAACAGCCCATTTGCTGCGGCAATCCAAAAATGGGAACCATGACGGCGGCATCCCGCGGGGCAGGTTTATTGGGGGCTGCATCCGATACAGGGGCTGTCGTATTGACCAACCCACTATCGGTGGCTGCATCGAAAATTCGGGGCGATCTGGCGCCTGTCCCAGCCTCCTCAAACAAGCAGGCGCCGAAAGTCAGAACGCCCCAAAAGGGAAGCATCCAGGGCAGAAGGTGGGAGCGGTTTGACGGCAAAGCGATACTCGGCAGAGGGGAATCGTGGCGCGCGGTTTGACGGCCTCGCCCCGCGACCGCATATTCTGGCCATGCGAAAGGCCACGGTCGAGCGAAACACGCGCGAGACG
The DNA here is from genome assembly GCA_043759805.1 of Myxococcales bacterium. Classification (GTDB taxonomy): domain Bacteria; phylum Myxococcota_A; class Polyangia; order Fen-1088; family Fen-1088; genus JAWXBF01. The sequence continues at coordinate 5,172 of JAYUPZ010000466.1, forward strand.
CAAATCCATCTGTCGATTGATCTCGACGGGACAGGAACCCGCACCATCGAAACGCCGGTACCCTTCTTCAATCACATGCTCGAGGCGGTCGCCAAACACGGCCTCATCAATCTGCAATTGAAGGCCACCGGCGACGTGGACGTGGACGCACATCACACCGTGGAAGACGTCGGGATCTGTTTGGGACAGGCCGTGCGCGAGGCCCTGGGTGATCACCGCGGCATCACCCGCTATGGCAGCGCCCTCATCCCGATGGACGAAACGCTCTGCCAGGCAGCCGTCGACTTTTCGGGTCGGGCGGCGTTCATCTATCTCGGCGATGCGGTCAAGGGCAAGCGCATTGGCTCTTTCGATGCCGAACTTGCACGCGAGTTTTTCGGCGGCTTCGTTGGTGGCGCGCAGTGCAACTTGCACCTTGAGTGTCGCTATGGCGAAAATGCCCACCACATCGTGGAGGCGCTTTTCAAGGCCTTTGCGCGCGCGGTCCGCATGGCGGTGACCATCGATCCAAGGGTTGTGGATGTGCCTTCGACCAAGGGAACCCTGACCGCGTGAGCTCGGGCAAACACCGTATTGCGGTTGTCGACACAGGCAGCGGCAATCTGCGCAGCGTTCACAAGGCACTCAGTGTTTCGGGTGGCGACGTGGTGGTATCGGGCGATCCCGAGGTGATAGCGGGGGCCGACAAAATCGTCGTGCCGGGACAAGGTGCCTTCGGAGGCTGCGTTGCGGGACTCGATGCCGATGGCGGCGCCCTCCGGGCCGTCATTTCCGAGCGGCTTTCAATCGGCGTTCCCTATCTTGGCCTTTGCCTCGGGTTGCAGATCCTGTTCGATACCTCCGACGAGAGCCCCGACTGCAAGGGACTTGGTGTCATTTCGGGAAGCGTGGTACGTTTCAGGGTCCCCGCACCCCTCAAGATTCCACACATGGGCTGGAATCCGTGCGGACAAGGACCTGCCGCGCGTACCCCCATGGGCACGGCTCTCTTGCGTGACATCCCCGATGGCACTGCATTTTACTTCGTCCACAGTTTCTACGGGGTCCCAAGCGATCCGAACGTCATCGCCCTACAATCGGACCATGACTCTGTTTTTTGTGCTGCAGTTGCGCGCGACAATATTTTCGCGTGTCAGTTCCATCCCGAAAAAAGTCAGGCTGCCGGTCTGCGCCTGCTTCACAACTTTGTCACCCTGTAACGCTTTCGGAGACCCCCGTGCAGATCTATCCCGCAATTGACTTGATGGACGGCCAGGCCGTACGCCTTTCGCAGGGCAAACGCGAATCAAAAAAGGTGTATTCCGAAAACCCCGCCTCCCTTGTCGCTGGTTTCGCGGCGGAGGGTGCCCGGCGCCTCCACGTCGTGGATCTCGATGCCGCCTTTTCAAAAGGTGTGCAAAACAACCGCGCCGTGATCCGTCGGATCGTCGAGGTAGCCGGCAACCAGATGGAGGTCGAGGTCGGCGGCGGTATTCGTAGCACAGAGGACTGCGAAAGCCTATTTGCAATCGGGGTTCGCTACGCGGTGCTCGGAACCTTGGCCATCAAGGACCCTCTGCTTGGTGCCAGTCTGTGTCGCCAATTTCCTGGCCGCATCATCGTCGCCGTCGATGCCTGGGAGGGCCGCGTCGCCGTCGAAGGTTGGACCGAGGACAGCGGAAAAAGTGCCGTCGACATCGGCCAGGAATATGCCCGCGCGGGTGCCGCAGCCATCCTGTACACCGACATCGGTCGCGACGGCATGCGCACGGGCCCCAACATCGAAGCCACGCTTAAGCTAGGCCAGGCCATCGCCCCCTGCCCCGTCATCGCGTCGGGCGGCGTGGCACGGTTGAGTGATCTCGATAACGTCATCAAGACGGGTGGCATTGGCGTCATCATCGGCAAGGCGATATACGAGGGCGAGTTCACGGTGGCCCAGGCCGTGTCACGTTTGCGCGACCTTCAGGGCAACGGAAACTAATTCATGCTGGCGAGACGAATCATTCCCTGTCTGGACGTGAACGCTGGACGCGTCGTCAAGGGTGTCAAATTCGTCGAGTTGCGCGATGCGGGCGATCCGGTCGCGGTCGCCGCGGAATACGATCGGCAAGGCGCCGACGAGATCTGTTTTCTCGACATTTCAGCCTCACACGAGGGGCGGCAAACCACGCTGAAAATGGTTCAGCAAACGGCGGAGCAGGTATTTTTGCCGCTCACCGTTGGCGGCGGCGTGCGCAGCGTCGAGAACGTCCGCGAACTGTTGCTGGCGGGAGCCGACAAGGTCGGCATCAACACGGCTGCCGTCACCGATCCGGATCTGGTTAGACGGGCCTCCGATGCATTTGGCGGCCAGGCCATCGTGGTGGCCGTGGATGCGCGCCGCGATCCGGCCAGCCCCGATCACGCGCCTCGATGGGAGGTCTTCACGCACGGCGGACGCAAACCCACAGGCCTTGATGCCGTCGCCTGGTGTGCGCAGATGGCCGAATTCGGCGCGGGAGAAATCCTGCTGACCAGCATGGATCGCGATGGCACCCGTGATGGTTTCGATTTGGCATTAACTCGGACGGTATCCGATCGCGTATCCATTCCGGTGATTGCGTCGGGTGGCGTCGGCAATCTCCAGCACCTCTACGAAGGTGTGGCGCAAGGCGGTGCCGATGCGGTGCTCGCCGCCTCGATCTTCCACTTCGGTCAACACACGATCCCGGAAGCGCGCGAATACCTGCGCGCCCGTGGCGTGCCCGTTCGTATCACGACGCCGCCGTAGGTTCAGGCAAACGCTCGACGGCCTTGCCGACGGCGGGCCAGAAAACAAAACTCGCGCAACATGCGGCTGTGTTGCTTGGCCATTGCCTTGAAGCGGATACCGTGCCCGTTGAACATCGAGTCACTGAGATCACCGTAGCGCAATTCGCCGGCTATCCACAGGGTCTCGCCCATACCCGGCAAGGCCAGTTCAAGACCCACGGGCTGTAGACGCTCCGTCGGATCATCGGGAAGTGTGTTGAGGTAAAGTCCGCTTTCGCTAATGTTCGTGGTAAAGCCCCGAATCGGCCGGTCGCCGATGTAGGCCGTGAGATACGTTTCCATTGGAATTCGGCCGTCGAATCGCTTGTCGAGATACGTCATGTTTCCCCTTCTTTTGTTCCCCACACCATCCGTTCGGAACGCGCCGACCGGTAGGTGCATGTAGGACATTGTTGCACATAAGCCTACCAGGTCAATTTTTCCCACCATCGTCGCAGGACTCCCCATGCTCTCGCCCGACATCGAACCGCTCATTGACGCCGCCAAATTCGAGGAAAACGGTTTAATTCCGGTCATTTCTCAGGATCGCCGCACTGGCGTCGTGCGCATGTTCGCCTGGGCCAATCGCGACGCATTGCGTGCAACCGCCCGAACCGGACTCGCGACCTTCTGGAGCCGCTCGCGCAAGTCTTTGTGGGAAAAGGGTGCGACCTCGGGCAACGCCATGAAGGTGCTGGACTTGCGGCTTGATTGCGACGGCGACGTCATCCTTTACGTGGTCGATGCCGACGGTCCGAGCTGCCACGAGGGCACGACCTCGTGCTTCTCTCGCTCGGTAAAAGACGGGGCGCTGGTGTCCGACGACGGACCGACGGGCGTTCCTGCCTCAATCGTATCACAGGTTGATCGAGTCATCGCGTCGCGCAAGGGTCAGGATGGCGGCAAGTCCTACGTGGCATCGCTGTTTGCGAAAGGCTTCCCGAAGATTGAAGAAAAGATCCGCGAAGAGGCCGGCGAATTGTGTGAGTCCTTGTCCACCGGTGATGATGCCCACACGGCGCATGAAGCGGCCGACTTGATCTTCCACGCAATGGTGGGTTTGCAGGCAGCGGGCCTGAACATCGATGCTGTGTTTGCCGAGCTTGAGCGGCGCTTCGGGGTTTCGGGCCACACGGAAAAGGCCAGCCGCAACAAGGCCTAAGATGGCATTCATGTCGCTTTCCGAACGCACGGCCGAATTGTTCGGCGCGGGCGGCCCGATTGCGGCAATGCTCGGCAGCTACGAGGCGCGGCCAGGGCAGCGGAGCATGGCCATGCGGGTGGCCGAGGCTTTTGACAGCAACGAACGGCTGCTGTGTGAAGCGGGAACCGGAACCGGAAAAACGCTGGCGTATTTGATTCCGGCGATTCTTTCACAGCGCAAGGTCATCGTTTCGACGGGCTCAAAAACGTTGCAAGACCAGATCGCGCAGATCGATCTGCCCCGCTTGCAACGCAGCATCGGGGTTCCGTTTTCCTTTGCCGTGATGAAGGGCCTATCGAACTACGTTTGCCTGCGCCGAATGTCTGAACGCATGTTACAGGGGACACTCGCTGGCACCGACAACCAGACCGAACATCAACTCGCCGCGATCCGCGCCTGGGTCAGCACCTCACCCGGTGGCGACAGGGCAGAACTCGACGACGTGCCGGACGAGGCACCCATCTGGCGCGACATAGTGGCCACACCCGAGACGCGACTTGGTTCGCGCTGCAAACATTATCGTGAGTGCTTCGTGACCGGTATGCGCGAGCGGGCGGCAACGGCGCAGATCATCGTCACCAACCACCATCTGTTCTTCGCCGATCTCGCGTTGCGCGCAGCGTGGCCCGAGGCACAGGTGTTGCCCGCATACGATGCCGTGATCTTCGACGAAGCCCATCAACTGGAGGATGTTGCGACCGAGTTTTTTGGGCTGCAGGTTTCGTCGCAACGTTTCTTTGCCCTGGCCCGCGATCTGTCGCGTCTGCCGATGACCGCCCGTGCAGGCGAACGTGCCCAGATCTTGTCGCGCCACCTCGCAGGGCTGGCCGACGATCTGACCCGCGTGGTTCGCCACCATGGCCGCGGGAACCGAAATACGAATGATGAATCGCGCATGCCCTTGCCCGAAGATCTCTTTTCCGGCGATCCGGCCGATCCAAACAGTCCACGCGCCCTGTATCTGTCCTTGGATACCCTGTTGGACGAAATCGCGAACCACTGTCGCCGTCTTGCCGAGGATGGCCCATCGACCCTGGATGGCCACCGCACCCCGCCGCACGCCGAAATCGCGGCGGTGTTGACTGGGCTTTCACGTCGGGCAAGCCAGTTGCGCGATGGCCTTGCCGTATTCGCCGAGCGCGCATCTCGTGATACGGTTCGATGGCTAACCTCGTCGCCACACAACATCGCCCTGCGTGCATCCCCCATCGACGTGGCACCGTTGTTGACACGCGCCTTTGACGCCCACCCCGGGCCTCTCATCTTCACCTCGGCAACCCTGTCTGTTGCGCGCAACTTTGACTACGTTCGTGCGCGCCTCGGCGTGCGGGATGCCGCTTCCGAGGCAACGTTTGCATCGCCCTTTCGTTATCAGGAACAGACGCTTATCTACCTGCCCGAGGATCTCACCGATCCAAACCAGGACCGCTTCTCGCAAGAAGCCGCAGCGCGTGCGATCGCCCTCTGCGAAGCCTCTCGCGGCAGGGCGCTCTGCCTGTTCACCAGTTTTCGCGCCCTGCGAATCGCAGAGACCGCGTTCCGGGCGCACGGCAAGTTTCCGTTGCTCGTGCAGGGTGAGCGGCCGAAGCTCGCGTTGCTCGATGCCCTCCGAAAGCAGATTGGCACCGTCCTCTTGGCGACCCAGAGTTTTTGGGAAGGCGTGGATGTTCCGGGAGAGGCGCTATCGCTGGTCGTGATGGATCGAATTCCCTTCGCTTCGCCCGACGAACCTCTGTTGGCCGCACGCGCTCGCCGCATCGAGGAAGAAAACGGCGATCCCTTTACAAGTTATCAGCTGCCCCGTGCTGCGCTTGCTCTTCGTCAGGGATTTGGCCGTCTCATCCGCACCCGTACCGATCGCGGGGTGGTGGCTTTCCTCGACGGGCGCCTTTTGCGCAAAAGCTACGGCGGCACTCTGCTCGGCAGCTTGCCACCGGAATGTCGGCGCACGGACGACCTCGCAGAGGTCCGGGCGTTTTTCGACGTGCGCTAACGGGGTTCGTTCTCGGCCCACTTTTTGCACACGCAGGTGCGTTATGGGAAAAATACACGAAGGCGCTCACACGGCGTGGTGGCTGACCAAGGAAACGTTTGATGCCTGGTGGACCGACAAGGCGCCCCGGATTGGTGCCGCTCTCTCGTACTACACGGTCTTCGCCCTGGCCCCTATACTCATCCTCGTCATCGCCGTCGCCGGCATGGTATTGGGACGCGAGGCGGCGCAGGGTGAAATCGTCACACAATTGCGCGGATTGTTGGGAGAGCAGGGCGCGGAATTGGTGCAGGGCATGATCCTGAGCTCCTCCGAAAAGAAGACAGGTATCATCGCCACTGCGGTCGGCCTTATCACGCTGCTCGTCGGCGCCACGGGCGTTTTCGTTGAACTGCAAGACGCGTTGAACACCATTTGGAAGGTGGAGGCCAAACCTGGACGTGGGTTCAAAGGTCTGTTGCGCGATCGATTGCTTTCCTTTGGAATGGTGCTGAGTCTTGGATTTCTTTTACTGGTATCACTCTCGCTCAGCGCTGGTTTGTCCGCACTCGGTGGCTGGCTTAACAGGTTCATGCCCGCCTGGGTGATTTTTGGCTACGTCATTAACTTTGCAGTTTCAATCGGTGTTGTCGCCCTGTTGCTTGCCACGATCTTCAAATTTCTGCCCGACGTTAAGATGGCCTGGAGGGATGTTTGGATGGGAGCGATCGTCACGGCGATGCTCTTTACCGCCGGCAAATACTTGATCGGTCTTTACCTGGGCAAGGCCAGCGTGGGCTCGTCCTTCGGGGCAGCGGGATCGCTCGCCATCCTGCTGGTTTGGATCTATTACACTGCCCAGATCATTCTCTTGGGAGCCGAATTCACGCGGGTCTACGCGCTTCGCTTCGGCTCGCATGGATCGGCGCACCGGATCGGCCCAATCACGGCAATAGCTCCGGTGCGTGTCTCATCCGGAACGCCCGTCACACAAATGTAACGACTTAACCGAAGGGCAGAAACGGCACACGGGGTCGGCCCGCGATCACGCCGCGGCGCCATCCGGACGAACCATCGTTCTCGGAAGGTCGATGATGAAGGCGGTCCCCTCGCTATCGGTCGATTCGACCCGGACCCTGCCCTGATGCGCACAAACTATTTCGCGGGTGATGTGAAGGCCCAACCCAAGGCCCTGAGCCGCTTCCTTCTGCCGCGACACTTGCGTCAGGGGATCAAAAAGCGTCGACAAATGCTGCGAGGGAATCGTGCCGTGATTGCGGATCTCGATGAAGACGTGGTCCGGGTTCGTGCCGTCGATTCGAGCAAGAACTTCATGGCCACCACCGTGCTGCACAGCATTGCCGACCAGGTTGGAAAAGACCTGTAACAAGCGATCAGCATCCCAAGTGCCGCTCGTATCGCCGTGCCGTTCCAACTTGAGGATCGAATCGGGATGTGCGTCGTGCAACTCGTCCAATGTCTGGCGCATGAGCGACGCGAGATCGGTTGGCGCTCTGAGCAGTGGGATGCCGCCTCCGAGGCGGACCCGCGTGAAGTCGAGCAACTGGTCAATCATCCGTGCCATCCGGTGGCCGCTCGAAATCAGTCGGGCAAGCGGTTTTTTTAGATTCTCGTCGTCGCTGCGTTTGTCCAAGAGCTGCGCGGCCATCAAGATGGCACTGAGTGGGTTGCGCAGATCGTGTCCGAGAATACCGGTGAACATCTCGTTGAAGCGGATGCTTCGCTGCAATTCTGCGGCAGCCGCAAAACGAGCCAGGGCGGTGGCGACATGGCTCGCAATCGCCTTGACCATATCGATCTCTTGAAGAGATAAGTTCCGGGGCGTATCGAAATACACCATAAACTTGCCGATGATCACATCGTTGGCGACCAGGGGTATGAACGACAGCGCGCCGATACCTTCAGCCTGAAACAACGACAGATAACGACTCATCGTTGGATCTTTATCGACGTCGGAGACCAGCAAGGGTTCGGGCGATCGCGTGTCACGTGACCAGGGCGAGTGACCTTCTACCGCATGCCGGTAGGACTCGGAAAGACCCCGCCACGCCTTGAACCGTATGACACCATCGTCGTCATACGAAAGGATCGCTGATCTCGGCGCAGCGACCGCACCCTCGATCGCATCCAGGGCAGCAGAAAATATCTCCTCTATGGACTGCGCCGCATTGACAGCACCTGCCAGACGGTAAAGCAACTCGGTCTGCGCACGGTTGTGCCTTTCGGCATCAAGCAGGCGAAGACGCTCGAGCGCCTGACCCGAATACCGTGCCACCAATGCCATCAAGCCCTTCTTGCCGTCGTCGAGCGCCGGAGCATTGTCAAAGGTAAAACCGATGGCGCCAAGGATCCGACCCGGTGTCCGGACGGGCAGCACCGCGATTTGATACGACCGTCCATGCGTGATCATCTTGCCAAGGTTGGGATATCGAGCGACCAGCGCTTCTTGCGACGGAATCCACATCGGATCACCGCTTACGATCGCATCAAGGACCGGCAATCGTTCCAAACTATCGAGCCGTGCGCTGAGCGCGCGGACAGACTTGGCGTCGTAGCCGACTGACTTTACGAGGTTGGCGCGCATTTGATCGTCGTCCACCACCCACAGCTCGACGCTGGAAGCGCCGAGTGAATCTGAAACCTTCTCAACCACCGCCTGATAAACTTGCTCGTGGGTCACGGCGGCGGCGATCGCCGCCGTAATTGAGGTCAAGCGTTCGTTGCGCTCAACGGCACCGTCTCGTTCATTTTGCGCATGCCTCAGATCGCGTAGAGATTCACGCAGGGCATTCTCCACTCGACGCCGATGCTCGATCTCGTCGAGTAGGTTCTCTGACGGAACTGCGGACGACTCTTTGTGGCTCCGGAATGTGGACGGAAAAACGTGCGTGTGCGTGGAACAAACACGGTCCGTCTCGGCCGCATGTTTGTAAAATTCTCCCATCCGATACGAGCACATGAGGGCAAACGAATAGGTTCGTTGCAGATCCGACCACAACTCCTCGAGAGCAATTGCGCCTTTCCGATTGCCTTGTCGCCACAACACATCCACCATTTCGCCGTAGATCCGAACCGGACCCTTTGATTGATCGCCCACCAGGTCGGCGACCAGCGCCCTGAAACGGTCTTCATCGGGAAGAGAGTCCACCATGAACGTTTCCAAGGTGGTTTCGGCTTCGAGGAAGCGCAAAGAGCCAATCCCGCGCTCAAGTTCGGATGTCGCCTGGCGAAGGCGCCGCACCAGAGCCGACCGGCGCGCGGTAGCACCAACCACAACAACTGGCTCACCAAGCGCCAGTCCGGGCAGAAGGAATTCAGTCACCTTGTCATACAGTTCATTCTCTTGCGAGTAGAACATGACTCGGTGGTCCTTCCCCGTCGGCACCGGATCAACCAGGGCAGCGGGTTCGCCGCGAACGGGGCTCATGACGCAGCACACTGCCACCTAAAATGGGGTTTGCAAGCGAAAATTAGCCTTCTATTGATACATCCACTCTCGAAGTCCAATCCGGGTTACGCACGTGAAACCCTCGTCGCAAAAC
>JAYUPZ010000467.1:0-3235 GCA_043759805.1 Myxococcales bacterium
GGGCGACGCCATGAGGGTCGAGGCAGGCGATCCGGACGCGGTGTATTTTTATCGCTACCGCCCCGTCATTTTCACGTCGGCAAAACGTGTGCTGATTGAAGGCGCTGCGCCACACATGCATGCGTTCGGCAGCAAATTCCTGCTCGGCATCATCCATGAAGACGGCCGGCGCGAATGCCTGCTGGAGATTCCAGCTTGGCACTTCGGGTGGGAGCAAGGCTATTGGCTGACCACGCCGCGGCTGCTGCAACCGAAGGATCAGGTTTATATCGAGTGCCACTTCGACAACTCTGCAGAGCGCCAGCCGATCATTGATGGCGTGCGCGCCAAGCCTCGCGATTTCGCCTGGGGTGGCGACAACCAGGACATGTGTGCAGGCTTCTTGAGTTTCACGGAGCTGCCGTGACCTGGCCACTTGCGAATTGCGATGCCGCTGCGGCGCTTGCGCTTTTAGCGGTGTTGCATGCCGGTTGCGCACCCATCGCCGGCACCGGCCGCGCGCGCACATTGTCGAAAGGCAGGTGGGAACTTAACGCCGCGCCCGAAGTGGCTTTGGTTACGGGCCGATTGGCGAGTGGCGATGTGCCGCTGCCTTCGGGGCAACTTGTCGTCGCGGGTCACTACGGCCTCTCCGAAACCAAAGAAGTTGGTGCTCGCCTCTGGGGCTTTTCGCTTGGTGAGGATGTGCTGCAAAGCTGGGGTGCCTCCGCGGACGCCAAATTTCAATTGAAGCGCGCCTCGAACACTCACGGCACCCGCGAAACCGACATCGGGTTCGCGCCAAGGCTCACCTATCACAGCGTGTCGTTGGGTGGCACACCCGAACACGCGTTTGGTGCGTCCGTGCCGCTCGTCTTCGGCTGGCGCGCGGGCCGCTTCAATCAATGGGTGCTAAGCGCGCGCTACGACTATCAGGTGCTCACGAGCGAAAGCCAAACGCCGCTGCAAGTGCATCTGGGCGGCGGATCGGCCGGGTTCGTGTGGCAGATCAACGAACGCTGGGCATTGATGCCCGAGTTGGCGTTGCTGTATTCGCTCTTGTCCTTCAATGGCGAGAGCGGCAGTCAGAAAGGGCGCGGCTTGTCCGTTCTGGCCTTCGGCCTGGGGGGCGCATACGGGCGTTGATTCAGGAATCCCAATCAATCAAGCCGCGCGCTTGGCCGAAGGCACCCAGTTCAACTGGGGGCGCTTCTTGCCCGCGGCGCAATCACGGAGAAATAGATTGATGAGGGTCTGGTAGGGGATGCCGTTCTCTGCGGAGAGCGTCTTGAAGTAGCCAATCGTGTGGGTGTAGATCCGCAACTGACGGCGTAACGGCAGATTCTTCTGGGGTTGGGAATTTGGGTGGAACAAGAATGATTTCGCGAGCATGACAAACCTCAGCGTAATCGAAGGTGGCCGGACGATGTCGCGCGGCGGGGCCGAACGCGGATCTATTACAAAGTTGCGGGCGTTCCTGGAAGATGTGGGGATGCGGCAGCGGAAACCCGGTGAGACGTTCGAGGCATTCGAGAAACGGCTGCACAGCCAGTTGCAAGAAGTGGAACGTGAATTGCTCGGGGAGGATCTTGCCCGAGCAGACGTGGACGTGGAAGCGATTGCCGTCGAGGGAGTCGGGTATCGCCGGGTACTGCGGGCGTCGGAGACGTACATGACAGCGGCGGGACCGGTGCGAGTGGAACGCACGTTGTACAAAGATCGGACCGACGAGGGCGGACTGGCGATCGTTCCAATGGAACTGAATGCTGGGATCGTCGGAGGACTGTGGACGCCAATGGCGGCGCAACAGGCGGCGTGGGTGGTGTCGCAGATGACACCGCAGACCGCGGAGGATCTGTTTGCGCGGGTGGGCAACATGGCGCCGTCGAAAAGTAGCCTTGATCGACTGCCGAAATTGCTGGCCGAGCGGTGGAACGACGACCGGAAGGGGTTCGAGCAGACGTTGCGAGATGCGATGGTGGTTCCCACCGAGGCCGTAACCGTGATGGCGAGCCTCGACGGTGTATTGGCGCCGATGAAAGACGGCGATGCATTGGCGAAGAAGGCAGCGACCGCAGCACGTGGACAGATCGCGAAAGGACCGGCCGGCTACCGAGAAGTGGGGTGCGCGACGCTGTCGTTCTGCGATAGACACGGGAAAGCCATCGCGGTGGTGCGGATGGCGCGCATGCCCGAGCCGCACAAAGCATCTCTCAAAGAGATGCTGACCGCCGAGTTGAGTGCGGCGCTGGAGCAGCGCCCCGATCTGCGATTGGTGAAAGCCGCAGACGGCGCCAACGACAATTGGACTTTTCTTCACAAGGAGCTACCTCCCGGCGAGGAGGTCGTTGATTTCTTCCACGCCGCCGAGCATCTGAGCGACGCACTCGCGGCCGCCTACGGCGATGGAACGGTCGAGGCCCGTCGGCGTTTCGCCGAACTCCGACACGTCCTGCTGGAGGAGGAAGACGGTGTCGGGAAAGTGATTCGATCGCTCGTGTACCTGCGAGACCGGCATCCTCGCCGCGAGCGCCTGGTGACGGAACTCGCATACTTCAGAAAACGGCGGGGACGAATGCGCTACGCCGAAATGAAGGCGCAAGGTTTGCCGATTGGAACCGGCGTCACCGAAGCGGCGTGCAAGACCCTCGTGGCTCAACGACTGAAACAAAGCGGCATGCGCTGGAGCAAGGAAGGCGGTCAAGCCATTCTGAATCTCCGCGGCTGGGCGCAAAGTGAAAGATTCGATCAAGCGTGGGCCCTGCTCGCTGCAACCTTCTCTGCCGAGGTCACCATCTTTAATGATGTCGTTTCAATCAAAAAACCTCGGCAATAGTTTCCCCGAGAAACCATGTCAATTCAGGACCTACACCCACTGCTTTGATGACGTATGCGGCGCTGCGAATAAAATCCCGCATTGCCATTGCAGGCGACTCGGGATTTCCCTTGCCGTAATCCGGCGAGGCTTTCAAGTTGGTGAATATTCCATCCAAAACTGTACTCGCAGCGGCAGTGGGATCCTGGATGCAGCCGGCCTGCGGTTCATTGACCGTGGCACCGCGAAAAATCGGCGGCAACTTCTGGGCTCTCGGGATCAAAGCCACGGCTCGGTCTTGCCCGACGTCACTTGAAGGTTCTGAATCTTTCGCCGAAAGACACTCAACCTTTTCCGCGCGATCCTTTCGCGGTGCGATTTTCACGAAAAACACCGCTGTCAAGGCCGCACCGGCCAATGCGCCTAACGCAGCCTTTCGCC
>JAYUPZ010000468.1:0-6814 GCA_043759805.1 Myxococcales bacterium
GGAAAAGGCCCGGGTGTCTGGACTGTTGAAGGCGGGGGTGGGATTTCTCGACGACAAGGAATACGAGGCAGCGCTCGAAAAATTTGAGGCTGCGTACGCCATCATTGCGTCCCCGAAGATCCTGTTTAACCTGGGTCTGGCGAATGAAGGTCTCGCGCGACCGGCCCGTGCGTTGCGAGCGTTCAACGGTTATCTGGCAGGAGCCAACGCCGATACCGAGCAACGTCGCAAGGATGCATTGGAACACGTCGATGCGCTGAAGAAAAAGGTGGCGTTGATCTCGGTTCACGCCGATGTGGACGGCGCGCGCATTTCAGTGGACGGGGTTGCGTCCGGAACAACACCCATTTCGGAGCCGATCGCGATCGAGCCCGGGCCGCACCAGGTCGTTGTGCAGCATGGCGCGCACAAACCGTGGACGATGGTGATTCAAGCTTTTGCGGGCAAGGCTATCCAGCTGGAAGCAAAACTAAAAGAAGATGCTGCGCCCGTTGCGCGGACGCGGGCCCCCATCGAGTCCGCTTCAACCAACTCCCCCGTGCCAACCATCGCAAACGATCCCGATCAATCAAGCGCCGAGTTGGCTGAAAACGCAACCCCGTCCGAGACGGAAGAACCGTACTACAAGAATGGGTGGTTTTGGGGTGGGGTGGGTGCCGTAGTGGTCGTCGGGGTGGTCGCGGCAATATTGTTAAGTGGTGGAGACACGACCATCAAGCGGCCATGTCCGGATGGTGTCGACTGCATCAATGGCCGCCTATAGGTCGAGACAGAAGATAATTTTGCGCAATAGAACCATGTCGAAATCCCCTTTAATTGCTGCCACCACGATAACGATTTTCAGTCTTGTTGCCCTCGCAGGATGCAACGACACCGTAACGGATTCCACCTCCGTCATCGTGGAGATCCAGAGCGAGTTTCAAGCCGTTGCCGAAATCGATCAGGTCAAGGTATCGCTGAGTCCGTCGGGTAAAATGCTTGACTACGCGGTTGGACCTGAATCCGACAGCAGCAAAAAATCGTTTCCGATCAAGTTCGGACTGTTGCCGGAGAAAGCTTCAAATGAGGATTTCTCCGTTGAGGTTGAAGGGCTTTTGAGCGGTGTCACGATCGTAAAGACGGGCGCCGACGCGAAATTCGAGAAGGGCGCAACGGGGCATCTCGTACTGGTATTGCACAAAAACTGTGCCCAGATGCTTGCTTGTGATGGTGGTACGGTTTGTGGTATGGACGGCACCTGTAGTGTGTCGCGTGTTCGAGACCGGCTACCCGATTACGTCGACCCCAAAGGCGAGCAGAAAGATGGTTCGGTCGAGGAGCCCACTGACGGAGGTTGTTCGCCGATGTCCTGCGCGGAGCGTGGGATTAATTGTGGCACGGTCAAGGATTGTAATTCCACCCTGGATTGCGGAAACTGTGCTGCGGAAAACGAGCAGTGCGGTAGCGGTGGTACGCTTAATGTGTGCGGATGCACAAAGACAACTTGTGCCGCCAATGGCAAGGACTGCGGAAGTATTTCTGATGGTTGCGGCGGTACGTTGAACTGTGGCGATTGTCCGAGCGGCCAGTCTTGTGGCGGCAAGGGACCCAACCAGTGTGGTACGGAGCCTTGCAAGGTCAAGACCTGTGCGAGCCTCGAAAAGAATTGTGGATCCGTTTCGGATGGATGTTCTGCAACATTGGATTGCGGTACGTGTACAGCACCCAATGTCTGCGGTCGCGGCAACCTTGGTCCCAATGTTTGCGGGTGTACGCCCAAAACCTGCGCGTCAGTGGGCGCCGATTGCGGGGAGGTGCCGGACGGTTGCGGAAGCACCTTGAATTGCGGTCAGTGTACACAGCCAAACTCCTGCGCAGGAGGTGGCAAAGCGAATGTTTGCGGTTGCGCTCCGAAAACCTGTCAGGGGCTTGGGAAGAACTGTGGTACGGTACCAAACGACTGTGGTGGCACCCTCGACTGTGGTAATTGCGTCAACGGCGATATTTGTGGTGGCGGCGGTGCAAACGTTTGCGGTGCAAAGCCATGCGTCAACACGACCTGCCAGGCAGAGGGCGCCAACTGTGGCACCATCTCCAATGGTTGTGGTGGTACGCTTAATTGCGGCAACACCTGCCCCGTAAACACGTTGTGCGCGGGCGGTGGCACGGCCAATATTTGTGGTTGCACGCCAACAACTTGTCAGGCACAAAGCAAGAACTGCGGCGACATTCCCAACAATTGTGGTGGAACGTTGAATTGTGGAAGCAACTGCCCGGTGAACACAATGTGTGGCGGGAGCGGCGTGGCAAATGTCTGCGGTTGCACTCCGGTTTCTTGTGCCAGCCAGGGTAAGAACTGCGGCGGTATCCCCAACGGCTGCGGCCAGACCCTGGACTGCGGGACATGTCCTTCCGGACAGATCTGTGGCGGTGCAGGCACGGCCAACGTTTGCGGTGTTCAGCCCTGTGTCCCGACGACCTGCGCGGCTCAGACTAAAAACTGTGGTTCCATTTCGGATGGATGCGGTGTGACGCTGAATTGCGGCGCGTGTTCGGGGGTTAATGGTTGCGGCAACGGTGGAATGCCGAATGTTTGCGGTTGCACGCCGACGACCTGTGGGGCACAGGGTAAGAACTGCGGAAACATCTCCGACGGCTGCGGCAATACCATCAACTGCGGCTCGACGGCGTGTTCGGGATTGAACACCTGCGGTGGCGGCGGAAACGCGAATGTTTGCGGGTGCGCAGCCGCGAATGCAGGTGCGCCATGCAATGGCGGCTGTGGAACGGTTCAGTGCAACGGGTCTTGTTCCACGAACATTGCGAATGCGGGGAATGCGTGTGGCTGTAATAATATGGGAACGTTTGGATGTGATGGAACGACCTGCTCCGCTCCGAAATGTGCCAACGGTATCGTTTGCCAAACCGGCAGCGACTGTGCTTCCAACGCTTGTACGACGCTCTATCGAGATGCGGATGGTGATACTTTCGGTAACCCGAATGTCTCGGCGAAATATTGCGGAGGGATCGCCGCAGGCTACGTGAGTAACGCTACGGATTGTTGTGACAGCGACGCGAATGCAAAACCCGGGCAGGCGACATATTTTTCGGTGGCCAGAAATGGATGCGGTGGCTTTGACTACAACTGCGATCAACAGATTTCATCACAGAGCCAATTCTTAAACGGAGATAGATGGTCCGGCGGCGATCCCCGTGAGGTGTGGCCTCCCTGCGTGGATCTTTTTATCGAATACGAAGCCCAAGGTGTTTGCACCTCGAATTTCTATGCCGTCGGTGAATTTATTGGAAACTGTCACGATCCTTCCCGCGAAACGTACGATTGCGGTACCGAATTCATTGCCTATGACACCTATCGCGCTACAACGACAACGTGTTCGGTTCGCTACAATGAGCCGCACAGGTTCACGGGCGTTTATTTGCGTTGCCGCTAGGTCTACGACGCGCCATGTTTGAGAATCCATTTCCAGTCGCCGCCATTCCAACGCTGTCACTGATATCTAGACGCTCACGTTTGTTCGCAGCCTTATTGTTCGCTTGTCATCCATGAAAACTTATAAACTTTTCTTGAATCCGCTTCCGAACACATCGCCGCACTCAGGAAAAAGGTTGCGTTGATGTCGGTTCATGCCGACGTCGACGGCGCTCGTGTTTGGTGAATAGAGGTTTATTGATGCGCAATACAAATACAATTGGCTTGTCTCTGATCACCGCCACCGCCGTGGCGATTTTCGGTCTTGTGACGCTTTCGGGGTGCAACGACACCGTAACGGATCCCACCTCCGTCATCGTAGAAATCCAAAGTGAGTTTCAAGCCCTGACCGAAATTGATCAGGTAAAAATAGCGCTGAACCCCTCGGGCAAGATGCTTGACTACGCGGTTGGATCTGAATCCGATAGCAGCAAAAAGTCATTTCCGATCAAGTTCGGGCTGTTGCCGACGAAGGCTTCCGATGAGGATTTCGCTGTTGAAGTTGAAGGGCTGCTTGGCGGTGTCACAATCGTTAAGACGGGCGCTGATGCCAAATTCGCGAAGGGCGAGACTGGGCATCTCGTCTTGATATTGCACAAAGTCTGCGCCCAAAAGCTGGATTGTGAGGGTGGTGCGGTTTGCGGAATGGACGGTACCTGTAGTGTGTTGCGTGCTCGAGGCCCGCTACCCGAATACGTCGACCCCAAAGGCGCGCGGAACGATGGCTCGGTCAAGACGTCCACTGACGGAGGCCCCTGTTCGCCGATGTCCTGCGCGGAACGTGGGATCAATTGTGGCACAGTACAAAATTGTGGTGTCGCCCTGGATTGCGGAAACTGTACTACGGCGAACGAGACGTGCGGTGGCGGAAATACGCCCAACCTCTGCGGATGCACAACGACAACCTGTGCTGCGAGTGGCAAGGACTGCGGGACTACACCCGATGGTTGCGGTGGCACGTTGACGTGTGGCACCTGTCCCGGCGGCCAGTCTTGTGGTGGCAAGGGACCCAACCGGTGCGGTACCGAGACCTGCAATGTCAAGACCTGTGCGAGCCTCGGCACGAACTGTGGCCCGGTTTCGGATGGTTGTGCCGCAACACTTGATTGTGGAACGTGTTCAGCTCCCAATATTTGCGGCGGTGGCAAGCTTGGTCCCAACGTTTGCGGGTGTACACCCACAACCTGTGCTGCATCTAGCGCTAATTGCGGAGAGGTACCGGACGGTTGCGGTGGCAAATTGAATTGCGGACAGTGCACGCAACCCAAGGTTTGCGGCGGTGGCGGTACGGCAAATCTTTGCGGTTGTATGCCGATGACCTGTCAGGCTTTGCGGCTAAACTGTGGCACGGTACCCGATGGTTGTGGTGGCACTCTCAACTGCGGTGGATGCGCCAACGGTGATGTCTGTGGTGGAGGTGGTGCGAATGTTTGCGGTGCAAAGCCATGCGTCAGCACGACCTGTCAAGCGCAGGGCGCAAACTGTGGCACCATCTCCAATGGTTGTGGTGGTACGCTCAATTGCGGCAACACGTGCCCCGCGAATCAAACCTGCGCTGGCGGAGGCACGCCGAATGTCTGCGGTTGCACGCCGACGACGTGTCAGGCGCAAAGCAAGATCTGCGGCAGCATACCCGACGGCTGCGGCGGGACACTTAACTGTGGCAATCGCTGTCAAGGGAATGACTGCGAAACATCGCTTCAATGTGCCAGTGGTTTCTGCATAGACAATGTGTGTTGCGAGACATCGTGCGCCGGGCAGTGTAGGGCCTGTCAACAGGGAACCGGAACGTGCTTGAACGTGCGCAATGCAACTGATCCCGGCACCTGCTCAAACGGGTTGCGGTGCAACGATTCCGCTGTTTGCAAGGTTTTGGACGGCGGAAACTGCACGACACCGGGAGATTGTCTGACGGGGACGTGTAATACGTATTATCCGGACGGAGATGCAGACACCTGGGGAAGAACGGCTGATCTACGCCGTGTGTGTGGGATGACCCCACCACCTAATCACGTCACCGACGGTGGCGACTGCTGTGACATCGACCCCGAATCCGGGCCCTACTATCGCCTGGGCAATCAACCCACAGACTATAAATCCACGGTGAACGCGTGCGGTACTTGGGATTGGAATTGCGACAACGTTGTCTCCCAACAGTACCTCTGTAATAGCAGCATGTGTTCCACCGATCCGGCCAACGATTGCCAATACGGGCAAGTTTGGCAGCAGTTCCAGGGTATTCCCGCCTGCGGCGTCACTGCAAGTGGGGGATGCGTCTGTGAAAACGGAGCCGTCGTCGGCTTTTCCTGCTTGGATGCCTTTCCGCAAAAATGCCGTTAGCTAAACAGCGGGGAACGGCTTGCTCATAGGCTCGCGCGCGAGCGCCGGGCAAAAGTCATATTCGTCGGCGGTGGAAAGGCCGCGCAGGGTCGCGAGGCGCAACAGGGCGAGCGCTTCGACGCAAACTTCCCGCTGGGCGAGGGTGATCTGGTTCTCGAACTCGCCGCGCGCCTTGGCTTCTTCGATGCCAGTACGAAAGGCGTCGATGAAGGCGGCGATTGCGTCGTCGAAATCGCTCTGGTCACGTTCAACGATGGCCCTCATCGCGTCATACCGAGGACTCGAGTCTCCGTCGAGGAAGGCTTCGAAAGCCGCAAGGTGAGCAGTCAGCTCAAGCTCGGGCACTGAGTCTTGCACAAGCTTTCCAAGCAGGTGGCCATAGTGGTGATCGTCTTCGTATTCACCCGGGTGGATGTCAGGCGATTGAAGGAGTCCAATCTCGCGAGCGGTGCTTAGATCGAGGGCGGCAATAGAATTGACAAGAGGGTCAAACCAGCTGGCACCGGATAGGTGGATGTGAATACCCGGAGATTCAGCGGCTTTGCGCTGCAGGTAGAGCAGACGAAGACGCCCCGATCGCGCAAGGTTGTGAAGAAAGATGTTGTGGTTGCCCTCGTGGAGCAACTGCATCACAGCGAGTGCGCGAAACTTCGTACCGAGTTCTAGGACGCTGCGTGCGAGTTCGGGCAGGGGAAGGTCGGGATCGTCAGTGCCGCCGTACCAAAAGGCAAGGTCAACCGTTAGATCCTCTATGGCGTCTGCCCAGCTCATTTGTCGTTGCTTTGCTAGAAAGCGGGGAAGGGCTTGGTCATCGGTGTGCGTGCGATTGCCGGGCAGCGTTTGTATTCATCGGCGGTGGTCAGGCCGCGCAAGGCGGCGAGACGCAAGTAGGCGAGTGCCTCGACCGAGACCTTGCGTTCAGCGAGGGCAATGCCGTCTTCAAGGAATCGTTCGTCGTCTTCGTCGCCTTCGTCATCCGCGACCTCATCATCATCTTTGCGATTG
>JAYUPZ010000469.1:0-3232 GCA_043759805.1 Myxococcales bacterium
GATCGGGTGGTCAGGGCAATGTTGCAGGCAACGGCGGCGGCATGGCGGGCGATGATGGCAGCGGTGGCAGCAACCACTCGGGTGGCGTGAATGCAGCCGGCGGCAGCGGTGGCACGGCGACGGGCGGAACGGTGGGAACGGGCGGCAAGGCAGCGGGCGGTAGCGGAGGAAAAGCTACCGGCGGCAACGCAACGGGTGGCGCATCAACCGGCGGTACCGGGGCGGGCGGCCTGGCGTCGGTAGTTCCAGTAGCTTCCGGCGATGTGTATCGCTTCAGCTGGGACACCCAGGTGGTCGAGGTCGACGCGACCAATGGTGGACGCATCACCGTATTTTCGCAGGGTGGAAGGAACATCCTGAGCGGTCCCTCGGCGAACCCAAACAACTACGGATCGACCTTTTGGCCCAGCCCGCAATCGGCGTGGGGATGGCCGCCTCCGGCCGAGATCGATCCAGGTGCCTACACCGCGCGCACGGATGCGGCGACGCTGATACTTGAGAGCAAGATCGACTCCCAAGTCAATCTGATGGTGACAAAACGTATCACCGTCGATCGCGCTGCGCAGGCGCTGGTCATCGTCTATGACATGAAGAACACGGGCAACATCGCGGCGGTCTGGGCACCCTGGGAAATCACGCGTGTTGCCCCCGGTGGCATGACCTTCTTTGAGCTCGGGCCGGGCGGTACAGCGCCGGTGGGCACGTCGATACCGACCGCGCTTGAAGTTGCGGCAGGATGGCACTGGTTTGACGATTCAGCGCTGCAGAACACCAACAACATGGCCCGTAAAACGTTTGCGGACGGCAAGGGGTGGGTGGCGCATTTGGCTCGCGCCGATCGGTTGTTGCTCGTGAAGACCTTCGACGATGTGGGTGCCGGCGCGCAGGCGAGAGACGAGGCCGAGGTGGAAATCTTCGTGGACTCGGCTCGCAAATACGTTGAGGTAGAAAACCAGGGGACCGCGCTGTCGCTCGGGCCGGGGGCCACGCGTTCATGGACGGTTCGTTGGTCGTTGCGGGTCGTTCCCGGAAACGGTCCACTGTCGGTTGGCCTCACGGAAGTGATGGACGCTGTAAAGGCCATTCTTCTCAGGTAGCACGGCGTTCGAAAATGAAAAACCCCGGACATTGCCGGGGTTTTTCTTTGACCGCGGCGAATCGCGGGCTACGGCTTCACGAACTTGAGGGTGAAACGATCGCTCTCGCCGATGGCAAGATACTTGTCGCGATCTGTATCACCATTTGAAAGCGACGGAGGCAAGGCCCAAACGCCTTTTTCGTAGTCCTTCGTGTCCTTGGGGTTTGCGTTGATCTCGGACTTCTCGACGAGCTTCAAGCCCGCTTTTTCACAGAGCGCGATGGCCATCGCCTCGGGGATGTATCCGCCCTTCAGTTCGCCGCCGACTTTGGCACGGTGATCGACCAGGCCAAAAGTACCACCGGGCTTCAACACGTTGAATACTGCTTTGAGCCAGTGCGCGGCCTTGTCACTGTCCGCCACTCCATGGAGGCTGCGAAAGGAAACGACGAGATCCACCGAGTTCTGCTCGCCAAGTGAGTATCCCTCGACCATTTCGTCCGAAACGATCTGCAATTCGAGCTTGTCGAAAACTTCAGGGTGAGCGGACTTCAGTTCCTGCATCTCCTTGGCGCGCTTGACGCCGTAGCTTTCCGGATCACCGTTTGGATCACTTGAAGTCACCTTCAACTTGCCTGAATCGCGCAACACTGGGGCGAGTACTTCGGTGTACCAGCCGGCTCCGGGGGAAAGCTCAAGCACTGTCATGGTGTCCTTCAAGCCAAAAAAGGCCAAGGTCTGTGCTGGGTGGCGATACTGATCGCGGGCGCGATTTTTCTCGCTTCGGTGTGAGCCGGCGAGTGCGGCTGTGATTTTTGCTGCGGTTGCATCCGGCGCGGCAGCTGGTGCGGCGGTTGGTGCGGTTGCGGGGGTCTGGGTGTTGGCGCAGCCGGCGAAAAGGCCGAGCGCGATTCCGGTGGCGAGGAGGGCGTTGCGTTTCATGCGCGGCAGCATAACCCTGCCTCACAAACGGTTTGCCAAATCGCTGTAAAATCGATGTGGCAGCCGTTATCCCGGCGTCGCACGCCAGCCCACAGGCATTTCTCGCCAGGTTGTGCGCAAGATTTCGAGAATGGCCCGCCTTTGGGGCTGGTTCAGGTGGGCATATTTGCGGTCAGCATTGCGTCCCATCAGGATCTCTCCCAACAACGTGAGCGAACGTTCCCGGGCTGGCTCGGGCAGCTTTGCAAAAGC
Organism: Myxococcales bacterium; assembly: GCA_043759805.1. Taxonomy (GTDB): domain Bacteria; phylum Myxococcota_A; class Polyangia; order Fen-1088; family Fen-1088; genus JAWXBF01. Next base: position 2,273 of record JAYUPZ010000469.1, read on the forward strand.
TTCCGAGGTGACCAGGAACGAAAGCGGATAACGAAAGAGGCGGGTGTCGAGATCCAGATCCCGCAGGGATCGGCCCTTGCTGTCACGTGGGGCCTTGGCCACAAAGGCCTTTTCAAAAGGCGACGGGTTGAGACCCTTGATGGGAAACGACAGGCCTGCTTCATCCACGAGCAGCAATGCATCGACGAGCGGCTTCACCGCCGCATCGATGCGCCGGGTTGTCGAGGCCATCAACCCGTTTCCCTTTTCTTCCAGGAGCCCGCGCATCACACGGTCATGGTGCAAAGCCTGGCGCGCGGCGAAGCTTGCCGAGGCAATGAGATTGTGAACTGTCAGTTGATGTTCCAGCACCATCAACGCAACGATGTCGCTCGTGCCCGTTGGATAGTTCCCCGGTGACAGTTGGCTCATCGCGGATGATCCCGGGAAACTTTCGGGAGGTCTTTCGGAATCAAAGGTGAGGTTGCCAAGATGTTGGTTTTTCCCAACCGCGCCCGTCACGTACCATCCACCCCATCGGCTTGCGACAGGCGTTGTGTGGTCGACCCGAGTGCTGCCATGGCGCATGATCGGAAAGCCGTCCTTGTCCGGGTGGACTGATCGTACGATGTGTCCCGGGATACCGCGGGTCAAAGCCGAAGCGTGACACTGAAGGCATTCGTGATCGCGACGTTTAAATCGAGGCACAGGATCTTGTTGCTCGAGCGTGTAAAACAGCGTGCCTTTTTGTTTGTCGACTGCGGCAATCTCGACGACGTTGCTGCCGGGTACCCATCCAACGTAGATGTCGTCGCCAAAATAGATGGCACGCGCGTTGTCAGGAGAGATGAGCCGCGCTTGAAAACTGGTTTTGGAAAAAACGAGCGCCTGTGTCTCGACAGGAACCGACAGAGCTCGTAGCACGGAGGTTAGGTACCCAAAACGTTTGTCCCGCACCAGTTTCGTTTTCCCCGCATCCAG
>JAYUPZ010000470.1:0-14646 GCA_043759805.1 Myxococcales bacterium
TTCGCGGCGCCGCAAAGCGGATGAGCCGCCTCATCGACGATCTGCTGAAGCTGTCCCGCATGGCACGGCTACCGTTGGCGCGGTCGCACCAAGATATAAGTGGCCGCTGTCGGGCGATTGCGGAAGATCTGCGACGGAGCGAACCGAATCGAAACGTCGTTTTCGATATCCAACCCGGCATTGTTGCGAAGGCGGACGATACACTCCTCGGTATGGTGCTGGATAATTTGCTGAGAAACGCCTGGAAGTTTTCGCGCAATCGCGAGGACGCCAAGATCTTGGTTTCGAAAGGCGTCGCGGGCGGAGAAACCGTATTTCGCGTTTCCGACAACGGTGCGGGGTTCGACATGGCCTACTCTGAAAAGCTCTTTGAACCCTTTGCGCGGCTACACCTACCAAGCGAGTTCGAGGGTCACGGCGTTGGCCTTGCGTCCGTTGAACGCATTGTTAAACGTCATGGTGGATGGATTCGGAGCGAAGGAAAGTTAGATGAGGGTGCAACATTCTCATTCACCCTGGGGAGCGATTTGTGAGATCGACCTTGATGCGGGACCACGAAACATTCACGCTCCGCGCCCGAGCGCTACTGGCTCGGCGAATGACAGGGTAACGGCGAATTGAGTAAAGCGATGGTGGAAACAGGAGGAGCAAGCGGCGGACTGTTGCGTTCGCGCGAAGTGGCAAAGGTGCTGCGCATGATGTTGCTCACGTCGCTGGCAGCGGCTTGCATCGCTTTGGTGACCGGCTTGTTCTACCATGACACCTATGCGGTGAAAGCCTCGTTGCTTGGTGTGGTCACGTTGCCCGTGTTGGGGTGGATGCTGTCGCGGGGCCTGAACACCCTGGCGACCGTAGGTTTTTTAATCGTACTCAACGCGATGACGGTATTCCTGCTGTGTACGGGCGGAGGGCTACACGATCCTGGGACTATCTTGTTCGCCGTGGGGATCGTTGCCAGCGGTTTGTTAATGAACCGTCGGATGGCGCTGCTCTCGGCGTGCCTGTCGCTGTGTTGCGTTTCTGCGGTGGGTGTTGCGGAATTGACTGGCGCCCTCCGAACCCGGTTCAGCCACTTTACCGAGGTGAACGATCTGATTAACATTTTGACTGTGTTGGGATTGACCGCGGTATTGGTTCAGGTGTTGACGCGCGCGTTCTTCCTCAACATCGAGCGCATTCAGCAGACCGAGCAAAGTTACTTACAGATCTTCAACGCGACCGGCGAGGGCATTGTACTAATTGACCGAAATACGGGCGCGTTTCAGGACGCAAACAATGCATTGCTCGAGATGCTGGGAGTTTCACGGACCGCTCTGGTCGACCGGGGCCTGGACGCCCTGAACGGGAATGACGAAACGTACGGCACGGATCGTTTGCGTACGTATTTTCGGGCGGCAGCAGAAGGCGAACCTCAAGTGTTTGAGTGGGCTGCACGCAAGCCCGACGGCGCCGATCTCTGGCTTGAAATCAGTATGCGGATCGCTATGGTACAGGGAGGCCAGCGGGTACTGGCTGTGATGCGCAATGTCACCGATCGACGGGAGGAGCAGGAAAGGATCCAGGTTGCCGACAAGCTTCAAGCCGTTGGTCAACTGGCGCAAGGTGTGGCGCACGATTTTAACAATCAGTTGACGGTAATACTTGCCAACGCCAGTCTGCTCGAGCAGAAACTTCCCGCCGATTCGCCCCTTGCAACCTATTCGGAGGCCATTGTCGAAAGCTGTCATCGATCTGCCGCGTTGACGCAACAGCTGTTTGCTTTTGCGCGAAAGGGTCGGCGCCAAAGCGCGCCGGTCGACATCAATGCGCTGTGCAACAACGTCTGCGAACTGTTGCGACGGAGCATCGACAAGCGCATCAAGGTACAGTGTCAAATCAGTGAGATGCCCGCATTCATCGAGGGCGATGACGCCTTCGTTCAGAATGCGTTGCTCAATCTCGGCCTTAACGCACGGGATGCGATGCCTACTGGGGGAACACTATCGTACGCAGTGTCGCTTGTTGAGAGCGAAACCCCGACCAAAAAATTGGTTCGTATCGTTGTCCAGGATACGGGGATTGGCATCGAGCCCGCATACCGCGCGCGGATTTTCGAGCCATTTTTCACGACGAAGGAAACGGGCCACGGGATGGGCCTCACTGCTGTGTACGGAACGGTCAAGGCGCACGATGGGACCATCGACGTCGAAAGTGCTCCGGGTGCGGGTACAACGTTCATCCTCGTTTTGCCCGCGATGACGACGACGGTCGACCCGCCGCGAACGGTCTCATCCGGTGGCGGTTCAACCCTTGCTGGGACCCGCGTCCTTCTGGCAGAGGACGAACCCAGTGTTGCGGATGTGGTGGTGGCGACGCTGCAAAGCCTGGGCTGTACCGTTACCCATTGCAAAGATGGTGCCGAGGCACTTGCCGAACTCGAAGAGAATCCTGAGCCATTTGATATCGTGATCCTCGATGAATCCATGCCGAAGCTGACCGGAACAGAGGTGTTGATTCAAATGCGCCTGCGGAAACTGCATGTGCCCATAATTTCGATCTCCGGACACGCCAAGGTAGGTCCAGGGGCGGGAGACATGCGTGCTGATTTGTTCTTGCCCAAGCCGTTTTCACTCGTTCAACTATCGGAAAGTTTGAGCAAGGTGCTGGGCCAACAGCAAAACCAATCAAAATCCGCAACGCGCTTACCCTGAGAAAAATTTCCCGATTTTTCTTTCTGTTACAATCCGCGGCCGTGTCTAAACAACCAATGAACCTGTCGATCGGTCGTTCGCCCGGAGTTGTATTGATTGCTCTCGGCCTTTTGGGATTGGGGTGCTCCGAGAACGAAGGCAGTAAGCGGATTACGAAAGAGGACTGTGAGGCGTATGCCCTTACGTTCTGCAACGCGATTCAGCGGTGCGCACCAGCGTATTTGTCCATCAGCTTTGGTGATGTGACGACCTGCAAGGCTCGTCAGGTTATCGAATGTGTAGACAGCCTCACATCGATGAATCTTGTCGTCACCAAGTCGGAGGCCAATCGTTGTATGGCCGACGTAACGGCGGCAAGCTGTTCGGATATTCTTGACCGAAAAATCACCACTTGCGAAATTCCGGGCCTTTTGGTCGACGGGGCTTCCTGTGGTACGGATGGCGAGTGTGTCAGTACGTATTGCAAAACAACGACGGGTCAATGCGGGGTCTGCGCACCTCGACTGGTGGCTGGTGGCGCGTGCACGGACGACAACGACTGTCAGTCCGGTTTGAAATGTCCGGATGACGCCAATCCACGCCAGTGTGTTGCGCCCGTTGCAAGCGGAGGCGCCTGCGACCCGCAAAAACCGTGTTCCTTTGGCCTCGAATGTGGAGGCGGCACCTGCAAGACGCCGCTTGGCGCGGGTGCAACTTGTAGCGTCACCGCACCGTGTGACGCCACGCTATTGCTGTTCTGTAATCCGCAAACCACCGTTTGCCAGGCGGCCACCATCGTTGCCGCGGGCCAGCCGTGCGGATTGTTGAACGGCGGATACACCATTTGCCAGGCGGGTGGAACTTGCAACGGCACATTGCCACCTTTCATCAACTCGGGCACCTGTGCAGCCCCCGCCGGGGACGGCAACGCGTGTGGTACCGGTCCGAACGACCAGGATTGCCTGTCGCCTGCCGTCTGCCGGAACCGCCTTTGCTCGCTTCCAAACGTCTCGATGTGTAACTGACCTGCGCGGGACCCGCGGCGACATGCGTGTTCGATCACAGTTAGACACGAATTCCGCGCCGTCCACCATCTTGCCTACTGGAAGCGCACACCAAACTCGTGCAGCCTGTGAACAATCATTCATAGATGCCCAACGTCGAAGCACTTTCCAACCTATCGAAGCGTCGTCATCGCACAAATTTGTTGATGGTGTGTGTAGGAGCGCTTGGATGTGCGGGCGGTGCGACGGCGCCGGTGTCACATCCCGCACCGCTTCCTGCGAGCGTGATGGTCACGCCGGTCACAACCACACGCGCCGTCCCAAATACGATGGACGGAGTCGCCGCTTTCCTGACCCAGTACTGTGCATCGTGTCATCTGGGTGGCAAGGACAAGGGAGGCGTGGCGTTCGACGATCTTCTGGCCGCACCGACGGCAGACGTGCATCGCGAAACTTGGGAAGAAATTGTGGCAGCCGTTGCTGCGAACGAGATGCCGCCCGAGGCCTCTGCCCAGCCAAGTCCTGACGACCGGGACCGCCTGGTGGCGTGGGCGGATACATCGGTGCTGCGTTTACAGTGTGACGCGGTCAATCCGGGTTTTGTGATCGCACACCGCTTGAATCGCGCGGAGTACCGCAACACGGTACGCGACCTTTTCGGCGTTGACACGGACGTCTCGAAGGCGTTGCCACCGGATAGTTCGGGCGAGGGCTTCGATAACATGGCGGCGGCTTTGACCCTGTCGCCCATTTTACTCGAACGGTATTTGGATGCCGCGGATCAGGTGCTCGATGCCGTGTTGTTCGATCCGCTAGCCAAGTATGACGTTCGAGTTCGTTTGCCTGCCGACCAGGCCGATCCCGGGTACAGTGCGGTACTGCTCGAAAAAGGGCGCGTTATCGTGAAAAGCCCGGATGGTCTCTCGGTTCCCACGAATCTTCCCTTTGCTGCGACTTTCAAATTTCGGGTCAAGGCCAAGCCTTCGTACGACACCATGTTGTCGACCTGGATGGCGAAACAAAAAGCAAAGCCAGCCTCGGGAAAGATTGTTTCGTACCGTGACTTCACGATGCCGGTGTTACGATTCCTGGTGGACGATGAACAGCAATCTTTGGTTCCGGTCATGTCCCGCCGTATGAAGGACTACACCGCAGTCTTGCGTGTCCCGGCAGGCCGACATCTCGTCCGGGCTGTCGTCGATGGAGCGGATCGTGAATCGTCGAAAGCAATCGAGAAGGGGCCGAAGGCACAGATACTGTTCGCATCCGTTGAGTTGACCGGTCCCGACAAAACGCCGACGGAGCCGAGTGAAGCCCATCGTGCGCTTATCTCCGATGAGCCCGACGTAGGCAATCGCAGTTCGGTCGCACAAACGATCTTTAACCGGTTTGGCGAGCGAGCCTTCCGTCGGCCCGTCGATGCTGCGACACGCGACTCGCTCGTGCAGGTAGCGGAAAGCACCTGGAACGATGGTGGCAGCTTCGTTGAAGGGGTGCGGGAGGGGTTGCGCGCGATCCTCGTGTCCCCGCGTTTTCTTTTCCGAACCGATGGACTATTGACGGCGGTCGAGGGTCCATCTGCCATCGACTCGTACAGTTTGGCATCGCGCCTTTCGTACTTCTTGTGGAGTACGTTTCCCGATGAGCAATTGCGTCGCAAGGCCTCCTCAAGGCAATTGCGGTCTGATCTGGGGGTCGAAGTGAGACGCATGCTGGCCGACGATCGCGCGCGTGCCCTGGTCGAGAATTTTGGTGGCCAGTGGCTTCAGTTTCGAAAAATGGACGACGTTGCTCCGGAGCCGCATCTTTTCAAGACCTTTTCGTCCGACATGCGTGCAGCGTTTCGAGCCGAGACGGCGATGTTGTTCGAATCGATCATGCGCGAGAATCGCAGCGTGCTTGAGTTCTTGACCGCCGACTATACGTTTGTGAATGAACTGCTGGCCAACCACTACGGTATGCCCGGGATCAAGGGTCCCGAATTTCGCCGCGTGAGTTTGACTGGGTTGCCGCGCAGAGGTGTGTTGACTCACGCGAGTACCTTGACCATCACTTCGCGATCAACGCGAACGTCGCCCGTGATGCGCGGAAAATGGGTGCTTGAAACACTGCTGAATACGCCGCCGCCGCCTGCGCCGCCGGATGTTCCGGCTCTTCCCGGTGACGACGACAACGCCAACCGGTTTTCGGCTGTAGGAACCTTGCGCCAACGACTTTCGGTCCACCGTGAAAATCCTTTGTGTGCCTCCTGTCATGCCCGCATGGATCCCCTCGGGTTTGGCCTGGAGAACTTTGACGCGATCGGCGGCTATCGTGAATTCGACAACAAGGTCGCGATCGATGCGTCCGGCGTGCTCGTGACGGGCGAGAACTTCAATGGACCGATCGAGCTCGCAGTAATTTTGTCCGAGCAGAAGCGCGATCTTTTCGTTCGTGCTTTTACCAGTAAGTTATTGACCTATGCGCTTGGTCGAGAACTTTCATCGGCCGACCGTTGCGCGGTTGAAGCCATCAACGTGCGCGCGGCAAAAAGCAACTTTCGCTTTTCCGCATTCGTGGAGGGCGTTGTGGAGAGCGTTCCGTTCCTCTACATGAATAAAACAGGAACGAAGTCGCAGCTGTTGGTTTCAGATCGAAGGAGCGAACGATGAACTTCATCACGAACAAAACACTGGATCGCCGAACCCTCTTGCGTGGTGCCGGGACGGCCATTGCACTGCCGTTTCTTGATGCGATGGCAACAGACCGCGTTCACGCCACCGAGCGCGCCGCACCCATCCGTGCTGCATTCATTTATGTTCCAAATGGAATGATTATGCCGCGCTGGACCCCGGTCGGGGAGGGCAAATCGTTCGAGCTTTCGCCGACGTTGGCGCCTCTTTCCGATTTGAAGGACGACATAATGGTTGTCAGTGGCTTGAATCACCATCTTGGTGACCCGCTCGGCGATGGTCCGGGTGATCACGCACGGGCGCAGGGGAATTATCTGACGGGCGCTCGCCCGCTCAAGAACGCGACCTTTGCACGGGTTGGGATATCAATCGATCAAAGGATCGCCCAGGCGATCGGAGATCAGACCCGACTTCCATCGATGGAGCTCACCTGTGATCGGGGGTTGTCTGCGGGGTCGTGCGACAGTGGTTACAATTGTTCCTACCAATCCACAGTCGCCTGGCGTTCAGAAACCGTACCACAACCTGCCGAGGTCGATCCCCGTCGGGTTTTTGATCGGCTTTTTTCGAATGACGGCCGTTCGGCGGCGAGGACTGCCAAACAACAACGCCGCGATCGCAGCGTCCTTGATTTCGTGATCGGTGATTCGCGTCGTCTGGCAAACGATCTGTCGGCGCCCGACAAGATGAAACTCGACGAATATCTGTCTGCCGTCCGCGCCGTTGAACATCAAATTGAGCAAATCGGCAAGTTTGGCGTACCCGCCGTTCCGACAGGTTCTCGCAAACCTTCCACATATCCTGAGAACTTTTCCGAGCACCTTCAATTGATGGGCGAGCTTCTGTGCCTCGCATTTCAAAGCGACAGTACCCGTGTTGCCTCGTTTGTGTTTGGTCGCGAAGGAAGTGAACGAACCTATGCAAGCCAGGGTGGAAGCGAGGGTCATCACGGTATCTCGCATCATCAGAACAACCCTGCAAAGATCGAAGTGCTGGCACGAATCGATCACTTCCACGCGGAACAGCTCGGCCACCTGCTTCGCCGGATGAAGTCGATTCGCGAGGGCGAAGGAACGCTGCTCGATTCGGTGATGTTGACGTACGGCAGTGGGCTGTCCGACGGCAACCGTCATCTACACAGTGATCTGCCGACACTCGTGGCGGGCCGGGCCGGGGGACGCGTCGGCACCGGTCGCCATGTGAGAGTCGAGGGAAAGCTACCGATGAGTAATTTGTGGCTAACCGTACTGCAAAATCTGGGCGCCAAGGACGACAAATTTGGCGACAGCACCGGGATTCTCTCGCAGCTCGCGGGATAAGGCCGTGCGCCGTCTCCGGGTCGTCTACTTTGCAGCGAGCAGGGGACTGTCCACGGCCACGCCCATTGTGTGGTAGCCCTTGTCGACGTAAAGGGTGGTACCCGTTATGCCGGTCCCAAGGGGGCTCGCCAGAAAGGCGGCCGTCGCACCGACCTCAAGTGCCGTGACACTTTCGGGAAGGGGCGAATTGGCCTTGCAGTAGTCGATCATGCGACCAATGAAGCCAATTGCGCTCGCGGCGCGTGAGGCCCAGGGGCCTGCCGAAATGACGTTAACCCGCACGCCATATTTGCGACCTGCTTCGTAGGCGAGAACGCGTGTGTCGCTTTCGAGCGCTGCTTTGGCCGACGACATGCCCCCTCCGTACCCAGGGATGACTCGCTCGGAAGCCATGTAGGAAAGCGCCAGAAAATTTCCACCCGATCGCATCAACGGCCCGAATCGTTGCACCATCGATGCGTAGGAGTAAGCACTCACGCCGACGGCGCCGAGATAGCCTTTGCGGCTCGTCTCAAGCAGCGGCTTTTTCACTTCCGGCCCGTTTGCAAGGCTGTGAACGACAATGTCGAGGCACCCGTCACCGAAGTCGGCCTTCATGCGATCCGCGATGCCCTGGATGGTGAAGTCGGCGTGATCGCGATAGCGCTTTGATTCGCGCAACTCGGCAGGGGCGTCTTCGAGCACATCAAAGTCGGCGTCGAGCGGGTAGATGCGCTCGAACTTCATCTTGTTTCCGTCGGACAACACGAGCGACTCGTCCATTTTGCCGCGTTCAAGCAACGTTTGGAAAATGCCCAGGGCAGGGGGCCACGTACCGAGACACACGGATGCTCCAGCCTCGGCGAGGGATTTTGCAATGGCGAATCCGAATCCGCCGTCGTCGGCGACACCGGCCACGAGGGCTCGTTTGCCAGTCAGATCGATCTTTAACATGGCAGGCATCTTCGCGCCCGGCGCGCCCAAGTCAAGGGGCGACGCGAAACGGAGAATGTGTTTATTGAGGCGTCTTCTCGACCGTTTTGAGTGGCCATAGAAGTTGTCCAGCCGCGACTGCGCCATTGACCATTCCAATGACGAGTGTGTAGAGCAAGATCATTCGGTGCATGCCGAGAAGCGCCAGTACTACCCACGCTGCCAAAAAGAAATCTCGGCGTCCCGCAGCCATGACGATGGCGCGCACGCCGGTCGCCTTGCCGCCGCCACTCGCGTAGATCTCTTTCAAGCTCTTGCCACTGTTGAACCACCAGCGAACCTTGAGGACCTCGCCGCCTTCTCCCTGTCGCAACAATTCGCGGTACGCAATGGTGTTGTAGAACATCAGGAGTAACGTTGCCGTAAATCCCACCGCACCCACCCGACCCGAGCCGGTGTACCCGCTGATGCCAATCGCAAGACAGGTGAACAAAATGAGGTTGAGCCCATCGTCAACGATGGTATCCAGCCATTCGCCGATCGCGCTTTGCTGGAACCGCACACGGGCCAGTTCTCCGTCACAGCCATCGAGAATCGACTGGATATGCGCGAGAAAGAGGCCGAACAGTATGGAGAGATAAGAACCCCCTGCCACGAAAAGGGCTCCGATGAGTCCAATGACACCGGCACCGACGGTTACCTGGTTTGGTGTAACCGCAATCTTGCAAAGCACGTTGCGGGTGATCCAGAACGAAACTGGCTTGTTGAGGTGGCGTGCCACCAGCCCCAGATCGCCTCGCTTTAATTCTGCGAAGATTGCGTCTTCGGCGCGGTTGACCGATGTCGAATCCGTAACACGAATTGATATCTTGAGATCGCTGTTGCGCGGATGAACGGTGTCGGCGGGATATTCCACCGGATTCTCCATCTCCGTGCGAAGGGTCTGCAGGGCTGCATCGTCGGGTGTTTCTCGTTCGATGGCGCCTGCCGGTAACGGAGGTAATACGCAGGTGCCATCGCTCGCTATCATCACCTGCGCGTGGCCCACTGCGAGCAATTGTTTGACCAGACGTTCGAGCGTCGTGAGCCCGCAGACCTGCAACACCGCGCCCGACTTTTGCGGACGCATTGCGATGATCAGTACTGGCGGCAGATCGCCCCAGCTTGTGGTCGCTACCGGAGGGCTTTCTTTTTCCTCTCCGGCCATCGTCCCCCTGGGAGGCGAAGGTGGAGGTCCATTGGTAATGACAGGCTCGACGAGGTCGAGTTCCGGAAGATCTTCAGAGCCAGGGTCCGTCACGCAGTTGCTCCTCGGCGCGGGTGCGCTCATCTGGGGTGTCGATCTCAAGCCATCCATGTCCGCTGATATCGCGCACAAGTGGCGGGGTTGGACCCTCGGCGAGACGCGCAAGAATGCGCTCGACGTGAATGGTGTCACCTTCCTCGGCGCGAGCGGCGTCGAGGGCGGCAAAGTAAATTTTCTGAGCCTGGTACGGGACGAGCGTCATTCCCACGTAGCCGCAATCGAAGGATTCGAGTGTCTTGGCAATGCGAGCGATGGTACCGCCTGGTGACCGTGCCACCTTCATGTCGTCGGCTCCGAGTTGTCGGTCGGTATCGATGAAGCCGGTTACTTGCGTTGCCGCCGGTCGTACGACGTTTGCGATGCCGGGTCGAAAAATGTGGTCGACGTTCATGAGCAAGAAGTCCTGGCCAACGTGCGGCCGTGCGGCTTGCAATGAGAGAATGTTGCCCTGCCGAAAGTTGTGGTTCTCGATCAGTCGGAGGGGCGGCAAAACGACGCGTTTCTTGATCTCTTCCAACACAGTCGCCACCTGATCGAATCCGTAGCCACCTACAACCACGATGTCGTCGGGCTCGATTTGGGCTGCGAACAGCAGACAGTGCTCAAGCAACGTTCGGCCACCGATCGAGATCAGCGCCTTGGGAATGTCCCGGGTCAAATCGCCGAGGCGCGATCCGAGTCCGGCTGCGAGAAGAACAACTTGCACAGCCGGATACTAGACCACTACGCGTTGCCTGGCGCGAAGAACAGATCCGCCACGCCGGAGAATCGGTCGACGACGGGGTAGCGGCTCGCGAAACGCAACGAGAATTGCTCACGGGAAAACGTTCCCGCGACGCCGACGAAGGATAGCGATTCTCGCTTGGCGATCTCGCCGTCATGTAGAGAATCGCCGACGAAAAGGAGTCGCGACTCTGAAACGCCGAACCGCGCGCAGGCGGTATCGACGTGGGGTCGACCCTTGCACATGCCCTTGCCGAATCCGAGCAATCCATCGAACTCGAAATTCGCGAATTTGGCGAAAGCATCGACGTTTTCCTGCCCGTTGTTGGAGGACACGACCACGCGCACGCCATGTCTTTGGAAAAGAGCGAGGGCATCGCGGGTGTCGCCATTCATGCGGGTATGATTGCAACGGGCGGGCTTTTCCCCCTCGAAGCGATCGGAGGCCGATGGGTTGCGAGCATCCCCCGGGAAGATCACGCCAAGCTGCTGGATGAACGGCAAGCCACAGGTTGCGATGTACATCTCGTGCGCCAATTTTCGCTCCATGCCGTATACATCGTGGATAACCTCGGTTGCGAGGATCGCCAGGGTGGGCATGGTGTCAATCAGAGTGCCGTCGAGATCGCAGAGCAACACGGCGGGAAGCTGGGCGAAGGGCGCCTGAACCGGCTTGGCAAGCGGCTTTCGTGCGCTGCGAAAAGCAGGAGAGTTGACTTGCCGTAGGGCTTCCATGGTGGGTCCCGACAGAGCAAGCAACGTGCCAGAACGGTAACAACCATGCAACCTTGTGAAAACATTGTGCAAAAATGGATCACGGGAAGCCGATTTGTTGAAATTTCACCACAACTTGGTGTTGAAAGTTCAACACTGACAGACGGCCCGTCCCGGGCGAGACAGCCGGCGGGATCTGCGTGAGTCCTCCGTGGTTTGCATCGCCGCCATCGAAGTGAATCGCGCAGGTTGACGAGAGGCTGCTATTTTCCTCGGCGTGCGATGGTCCTGGCCGGTGTTGCGCAGGCGTTTATTTTCCCTGGTAGCCCTGACGCTGCTGGGCGCCGCGCTGTGGAAAATGCAGCCTTGGAAGCTGGATTTTTCGCAAATTAGGCTCTGGCCGATTCTGTTGGCGCTGGCGATTAATTTTGGGGTGTATTTGCCCATCCGTGTGATTCGGTGGCGGACAACGCTGACTGAGCCACCGGCGTTTTGGCGTCTGTACCTCGCTCAGATTGAAGGAACGGCCGTTGGCGGCGCGTTGGGTTTTGGTGCACAGGACGTGGTTCGTGCCGCACGGGTTCGCAAGGACATGAGCCGTTTCTCCGATGATTTCGCGGCGACCCTGGTCGAACGCCTGGCCGAGGCGCAAGCCCTCATGATCATGCTGGCGGCGACTGCGATTGCGGGGATGGTTCCGCTCTGGGGCCTCTTGCCCGCGGTTCTATGCGGTATCGGATTAATGATATTGCCTCGCGTGGGAGCGCGGGTGGCGCCTCGCCTCCAAAGATGGCCAAAAGTAGCACAGGGTGTTTTGGTGGTGTCTCGAACCCTGCGTTTTGCTGTTGTGGCGCGGATCGTGGCTTTTTCCTGGCTGGGATGGGGCGTGGAAGTCGTCATTTTGCTGCTGGCATTTGCTGCGTTTTCACTTCCTGTCAGCGTTGCCAGTGCCGTTCTGGTCGTCGTCGGGATCAATGTGGCGATCACGATCCCGGGACCCCCCGCTCAGGTTGGCACCTTCGAGGCTGGCGTGGCAGGTGCGTTGCTCATGCGCGGGATTGCGGGTCCGACCGCCCTGGCGTTTGCGCTTTCGTATCACGTTTTAATGGCAGTGCCTGTATACGCGGCCGGCGCGCTGGTTGTGTTGTTTCGTGCGCGTGCAAATCCATCCCCACAAACCGAGGGCGAGACGGCACGATCCTGGCTTGTACCCGCGGTTTTAACGGCATTTTTTGCAACGGCTGTCTACAAGCTCGCGTTGTTGATCGCCTCTGCAAGTGGTGTTGAAGGCAGCACGTCCTGGATTCGAACGTTGGGCCGTTTACCGCTGGTACTTGGCTGGGATGTTGTTGCCGGTGCAATCGTCGGAGGTCTGGCTGCCCTGCTTTGCAGTTTCGCTGGCCGCGGTGGGTTTCCTCGGTTGGGTCGCGGGCTCGCACTTGGTGTCCTGGCGCTTAACGGAGCCTATTTGGCCATCGCGTTTCGGGTGGCGACCGTGGTCGGCGCGCCGCCCGACAAGGCGACGCTTGATCTCGCGTTTTTCAGCAGCGAATCGACCAGCGGAAGCGGGCTTTCGACCTCAAGCATGATGAGTTCGATGGCACCCTACCTTAGACCATCGTTCGGGCTGAGCGTGCTTATTGGTGCGGCGGGTTCTATCGTCTTGTTTCGGTGGTTGGCACGAAAAAAAGCCCCGATTCGCATTACCCAGTGGATATCCGTGGGTCTGACATTGGCACTCGTCATCACAAGTGTGGTGGTCGTTCCGGCCATACAGAATACCCGGGCTGCCATTCACACCTACGGATTCGAACGAAGCCCGGTTTTGCTGCTGGCGACCTCATACGCCAAACCCGCGTTTCGAAAATTGTACCGCAATACATTTGGCGGCGATGCCGGCAAGACCGACGGAAATCCATTTTGTTTTGATCTTCGGGCGCCCATCCCGCCCCGGATGTCGCCGGTGCAACTGAAGTCTGCGCCCCTTGTGCCTCAAAAAACCAATCTGGTGGTTGTGATGATGGAGTCCATTGCTGCGGATGACGCGACGGCGTGGGCCACGGAGATGCCTTTCTCGACCGCGCTCGGCAAGTCGACGACGGGTGCGGTCTTTGCGCATCACTACTCGCATTGGAGCCAGACAATGAAAGCGATGTTTTCATTTTTTTGCTCCGAGTTGCCCGATCCGGACTATCCACCCATCACCCAGGTCAATCCCGCGATCCCTTGCATCAGTCTGTCCGAGGCCTTGAAAGGCGCGGGCTATGCGACGGCATTTTTCACCTCGGCCGACTTCTCGTTCGACCGGAAGCTGCGATTTTACAAACATCGCAAATTCGACGTGATGAAGGATCGCAATGACATCGCCCATGCCAACGGTACCTGGGAAAATTCCTGGGGTATGGACGAGCGGGTGGTCGTGGATTCGGCTGTAGGCTGGATTGAGGGGCAACAAAAAGCTTCGGCAGACAAGCCCTTTTTCCTGCTCTACCAGATGGTGACCGGCCACCACCCGCCATCGTTTCCCGGTTTTGAGATGCCACCGGGTGCCACGGAAGAACAGATGCATGCTGGTCGTGGCAAGGCGCTTCGCTTCATAGACAACACGATTGCGCGTCTACACTCGAAACTGGCGACGCAGGGCCTGGCGGAACGAACTCTTTTTGTCGTCGTTTCCGATCACGGCCCCGGTTCCGGTCGACCCGGCATGGGCGAGGCGCGAGATGCCTCGGTGTATGAACGCTCGGTGCACGTCCCGTTTGTGATCTCGGGTCCCCAGCTTGCCGGTGGACCGCGGACCGTGACCGAGACGACCAGCCATCTTGATCTCGCCCCTACGTTGCTGGGGCTGCTTGACGTGGATGTTCCCTTCACCATGAAGGGTCGCGACCTTGTGAAGAACGACGAACCCCGATTCCTCGTGCTGGCGACCCGGCCACCCCTTTCTCAGATTGGCATCCGGTCGGGCCCCTACAAGCTCGTATTGTGGCAGGAAACCGGCGCGGTTGAGCTGTTCGATATCGATGCCGATCCGTTCGAACGGGATGACATCGCCGCTCGATTTCCCGATGTGGTGCAGAAGCTCAGGCCGCTCGGTTTGGGCTGGAAGGACCACTCCGCCAACCTGATCGAAAACTATGCGGAGATCCTTGCCAACTGGCAACGCCCATCGCCGGGTCGCCGCTGTTTGTTCGAGTAGGGCGCGAGCCCATGTTACCCTTGCGCAGTTGAATTCTGCATCCTCGAAAGTTGCTCGCCGCTACGTTGATTGGGTTGCGCGGCATCCAGTCAAGATCCTCGTCTCGGGCGCGCTTATATTCGCCGTGT